>NZ_SMKB01000379.1:0-4490 GCF_004348575.1 Actinomadura sp. 7K534 | reverse complement strand
GGTCGGGGTCCAGAACCGCCGCCGCGCCCGCGGCGAGCGGGAAGAACAGCGAGTTGCCGATCCCGTAGGCGAAGAACAGCTTGGCGACCGAGTAGCAGCGGTCCGCCGGGGTGATGCCGAGGACCTGGCGGCCGTAGGTCTCCACGACGTGCCGGATGTTGGCGTGGCGGTGCATCGCGCCCTTGGGCGTCCCGGTCGTCCCGGACGTGTAGAGCCACAGTCCGCTGGAGTCGCCGGAGGTCGGGTACGGGTCGCGGACCGCGCCGTCCCGGGCGCGTCCCGCTGCGGCCAGGTCGTCGAAGGCGTCCACCCGCACCCCGTCCGGGGCGCGGAGGGCGCCACACCCCTCGGCGACCACGTGCCGGACGCCCGGCGCGAGCGCGAGCGCGGCCTCCGCGGGCACCGCGAACCGGTCGCTGACCAGCAGGATCCTGGCGCGGGCATCGCTGAGAAGGCCGGCCAGCTCCGCCCCGGTCAGCATGGTCGACACCGGGACCGGGACGGCGCCGAGCCGCATCGCGCCCAGGATCGCGGCGGCCATCGAGGGGCCGTCGGCCATGAACAGCACCACGCGCTCCTCGGCGCGCACCCCCCACGACTCCAGCCCGGCCGCGACGTCCGAGGCGAGGCCGGCGAGATCGGCGTACGTGAGGTCGCCCCCCGGGCCGGTCAGCGCGGTCCTGGCCGCGGTGTCCGGATGCTCCGCCGCCCGGAGCAGGTAGTCGGCGGCGTTGAACGCGCCGGACGGGGCGGGGGCGGTCGCCGTTTCCGCGGTCATCGGGGGCTTCCCTTCGCCGTGAACCGTGTCACACATGCTCTACAGGGGAAAAACGCAAGTCAATAGACTTGTGGAATGACGGTGCCGCGCGGCGGGTGCCGCGATACTGGACGCCGGCCGCGCGGGGCCGCACCGGACGGCGGTGCGTAGGACCGGCCGGGAGGGAAGGCGGATGTCCGGGAGTGACGGGCCCGTGAGCGAAGCAGACGCGGGGCGCGGCGGGCCGGAGTTCCGGCGGCGCCGCGAGCTGGGCGCCGCGAGCGCCCGCTCGCTGCTGCTGACGGTGCTGGGCGAGTTCGTCCTCCCGGCGGGCGAACCGGTCTGGACGGCGGCGTTCCTGCGGGCGCTCGGGCTGCTCGGGGTGGAGGAGAAGGCCGTCCGGCAGGCCCTGGCCCGCAGCGCCGGCGAGGGCTGGATCGAGGGCGAGCGGCACGGCCGCCGCACCGCCTGGCGGCTCACCCCGTCCGGGGAGCGGCTCCTCACCGACGGCACCGAGCGCATCTACGGCTTCGGCCGCCCGGCCGGCGCGTGGGACGGGCGGTGGCTGATCGTGCTCGCCGGCGTCCCCGAGACCAGCCGCAGGCTCCGGCACCTGCTGCGGACGCGGCTCGCCTGGAGCGGGCTCGGCAACCTCGCCCCCGGCGTGTGGGTGAGCCCGCATCCCGGGCGCCGCGCCGAGGTCCGGGAGGTGCTCGCGGAGATCGGCGTCGCGGACACCTCCACGCTGTTCACCGGGCGGCTCGGCGACCTGGCCGAGGCGCGGCACGTGGCCGCGCAGGCGTGGAACCTGGACGAGATCGCGCTGGCCTACGACGACTTCCTCGACGCCGTGGGCGCCCTGGCGCCCGCCGACGACCCCGGCACGTTCGCCGCGCACACCAGGCTCGTCCAGGAGTGGCGCCGGTTCCCGTTCCTCGACCCGGGCCTGCCGGCTGAACTGCTCCCGGCCGACTGGAGCGGCTCCCAGGCCCGCGCCCTCTTCCACGAGCGCCACGACACCTGGCGGCCCGTCGCCGACCGCCAGTGGAAGGCGATGGCGCAGGCGTAACGGCACGGACGCGCCCGGGCTAGCCTTCGGCGGGCGGCGTCAGCCTGAGCAGGTTCACCGTGCCCTCGGCGACGACGCGGCCCTGCTCGTCGGTCATCGTCGAACGCCACGTCAGATGGTCGTCCACCCGGTCGACCGGCTGGGCGCGGGCAGTCAGCCTCCCCTCCCGCACGGCCCGGATGAACCGGGTGTGGTTGCTGACTCCGACGACCTGGCTCTCCAGCCCGACCGTCAGGGCCGCGCCCATGCTGCACACCGTCTCGTTGATCGCGCAGTACACGCCGCCGTGGACGATGCCGTACGCCTGCATCAGCTTGTCGGTGACCTCCAGCTCGGCCACGACCTCCCGCTCGGACGCCTCGATCACGAGCAACCCGAGCGTCCTGTCCAGTGGACCCGCGTAACCGACCCGTTCGACCATCATCCCCAGAAGCTATCCAGCGCCGAAATGCCCGTCAACGGACCCGTTCCCCGGTTAGGGCCCGGCTCGCCGGGAAGGGGGCCAGCGGGCACCCGGGGATAGGAGGTCATGGGATGAGCAGCCTCGTGGGCCGGAACCTGCTGGCGGGACCCGAGCCCGATGTGACCGAGAACTCGGGTTATACCGACCCGCCCCCCAGGATGGGCTTCTTCACCGACACGTCCGTGTGCATCGGCTGCAAGGCGTGCGAGGTGGCCTGCAAGGAGTGGAACGCCATCCCCGAGGACGGCCTCGAGTTCACCGGCATGTCCTACGACAACACACAGGGACTCGGCGCCGACACCTGGCGGCACGTCGCGTTCATCGAGCAGAACAAGCCCATGGGCCAGGCCCAGGCGGGCGTCGAGCACGCCGGCGCCGCCGGCGGCGGGCCCGCGGACATGCGGTGGCTCATGGCCTCCGACGTGTGCAAGCACTGCACGCACGCCGCGTGCCTCGACGTGTGCCCGACCGGCTCGCTGTTCCGCACGGAGTTCGGCACCGTCGTCGTCCAGGAGGACATCTGCAACGGCTGCGGCTACTGCATCCCCGCCTGCCCGTACGGGGTGATCGACCAGCGCAAGGGCGACGGCCGGGCCTGGAAGTGCACGATGTGCTACGACCGGCTCGGCGGTGGGCTCGAACCGGCGTGCGCGAAGGCGTGCCCGACCGACTCGATCCAGTACGGGCCGCTGGACGAGCTGCGCGAGCGCGCCGCGCTGCGCGTCGAGCAGTTGCACGACCTCGGGGTGGAGGATGCGCGCCTGTACGGCGAAGATCCCGGCGACGGCGTCGGCGGCGACGGCGCGTTCTTCCTCCTGCTGGACGAGCCGGAGGTGTACGGGCTGCCGCCCGACCCGGTCGTCACCACCCGCGACCTGGGGTCCATCTGGAAGCACGCGGGCATCGCGGCCGCGGCGCTGCTCGGCGGGCTCGCGGCGGTCTTCACCGTCCACGGCCGCGACGGAGCCGGGCGATGAGCGGGGACGGGACGAGCGAAGGCGCAACGGGCGAGGGCGGTCCCGGCGTGAGCAAGGAGGGCCTGCACGGGGAGCGGCCGGGGCGCGAGGCCGAGATCGGGAGGGGCCTGGCCCGCCGGAACGGGCGGCGCGGCCGCCGCCGGGGCGAGCAGGCGATGGTGCCGGAGGCGGAGTTCACCTCCTACTACGGCCTGCCCATCCTGAACCCGCCGACCTGGAAGGCCACGGACATCGCGGGGTACTTCTTCCTCGGCGGCCTGGCGGGGGCCGGGTCGGTGCTGGCCGCCGGCGCGCAGCTCACCGGGCGGCCCGCCGCCGCGCGGGCGATGAAGATCTCCTCGCTGGCGGCCATCGGCGGGTCCACCGCGCTGCTGATCCACGACCTCGGGCGGCCCGCGCGGTTCGCCAACATGCTCCGGGTCATGAAGCCCACCTCGCCGATGAGCATGGGCTCCTGGCTGCTGGGCGCCTACGGCCCGGCCGCGGGAGCGGCGGCGGTCCTGGACGCGACCGGGCTCTTCCCCCGTCTCGGCGCCGCGGCGACCGCCGGGGCCGCCGTCCTGGGCCCGCTGGTCGCCACCTACACCGCGGCGCTCGCCGCGGACACGGCGGTGCCCTCCTGGCACGACGTGCACCGGGAGCTGCCGATGGTGTTCGCCGGCTCGGCCACCTCCGCCGCTGCCGGGATGGGGCTGGTCGTCTCCCCCGCCCGCGAGGCCGCTCCGATGCGCACCGCCGCGGTGTTCGGCGCGGTGCTGGAGCTGGCGGCGGCGAAACTGATCGAGCATCGAGCCGGGCTGGTCGCCGAGCCGTACAAGACGGGCAAGGCCGGCAGGTACATGCGCGCGGGCGAGATCCTGACGGCCGCGGGCACCGCCGGGGGCGTCCTGCTCGCCGGGCGCGGCCGCACGGCGGCCGCGCTCAGCGGGGCGGCGCTCCTGGCGGGCTCGGCCTGCACCCGTTTCGGCATCTTCCACGCCGGCGTGCAGTCGGCGGAGGACCCCAAGTACACGGTGGTCCCCCAGCGGGAACGCCTCACCGCCGCCGCGAACGAGTCAGGGAACGGAGCGCGGAACGGGAGCGGATGACCCCCGTCGACTTTCTGCAAGTCGACTGAAATCTTGCGCAAGCTCTTGACGCTAATGCAAGAAGAGAGCATTCTCACGGTGCATCGCGGACGGCCGTCCCCACCCCCCCTCGGGCGTCCGCGATGCACCGTGAGAA
>NZ_SMKB01000378.1:0-4523 GCF_004348575.1 Actinomadura sp. 7K534 | reverse complement strand
GGTTCGGGCTCGGGAGCGGGTTCAGACACGGCGCAGCACCTGGGTGGACCGGGCATGGACCGGGACGTTCTCGCGGGCCTTCACGACGGGCGACTCCTCCTCGGCCAGCAGCGGGTCCGCGGTGTCGAGCACCTTCATCCACATCTGCCCGTACACGGCCGGCGGAAGCGTGAACGTGAGGTCCCCGTCGTGCGCGTTGATCAGCAGGAGGAACGAGTCGTCCCTGACCTGCCTGCCCCGCTGGTCGGGCTCGCCGATCGCGTCGCCGTTCAGGAACACGTTCAAGGACTTGTTGAAGCCCGCCGTCCAGTCCCGGTCGCCCATCTCCGTGCCGCCCGGGGTGAACCAGACGAGGTCCGGCAGGTCCTCGGGCCCGCCCTTCGCGGCCCGGCCGCCCTTCGCCCGCCGCTGGTCGCCCATGAAGAACCGCCGCCGCCGGAACACCGGATGCTCCGTCCGCAGCCGGGACAGCCGCTGGACGAAGTCGAGCAGCGGTCCGCGCTCGTCGGGGAACATGCCCTGGCGCAACCCGGTCCAGTCGACCCAGGAGAGCTCGTTGTCCTGGCAGTAGGCGTTGTTGTTGCCGTCCTGCGTCCGGCCCATCTCGTCGCCGTGCAGCAGCATCGGCACGCCCTGCGACAGGAACAGCGTGGTCAGGAAGTTGCGCTTCTGCCGCTCGCGCAGCGCGAGGACGTCCAGGTCGTCGGTCGGCCCCTCGTGGCCGCAGTTCCACGACCGGTTGTCGTCGCTGCCGTCCCGGTTGCCCTCGCCGTTGGCCTCGTTGTGCTTGTGGTCGTAGGAGACGAGGTCGTTCAGCGTGAACCCGTCATGGCACGTCGCGAAGTTGATCGAGGCGATCGGGCGGCGGCCGTCGTCGGCGTACAGGTCGGACGAGCCCGTCAGCCGGGACGCGAAGTCGGGCAGCGTGTCCGGCTCCCCGCGCCAGAAGTCGCGCACGGTGTCGCGGTACTGGCCGTTCCACTCCGTCCACAGCGGCGGGAAGTTGCCGACCTGGTAGCCGCCCTCGCCGATGTCCCACGGCTCGGCGATCAGCTTCACCTGGGAGACGACCGGGTCCTGCTGGACGAGGTCGAAGAACGCCGCCAGCCGGTCGACCTCGTGCAGCTCGCGGGCGAGCGTCGCGGCGAGGTCGAAGCGGAACCCGTCCACGTGCATCTCGGTCACCCAGTACCGCAGCGAGTCCATGATCATCTGCAGCACGTGCGGGCTGCGCATCAGCAGGCTGTTCCCGGTGCCCGTCGTGTCCATGTAATAGCGGCGGTCGTCCTCGGTGAGCCGGTAGTACGAGGCGTTGTCGATGCCGCGGAGCGACAGCGTCGGGCCCAGGTGGTTGCCCTCGGCGGTGTGGTTGTAGACGACGTCGAGGATCACCTCGATGCCGGCCTCGTGCAGCGCCTTCACCATCGCCTTGAACTCCAGCACCTGCTCGCCCCGGTGGCCCGACGACGAGTACTCGTTGTGCGGCGCGAAGAAGCCGATGGTGTTGTAGCCCCAGTAGTTGCGCAGCCCGCGGCTCGTCAGCGCGTCGTCGTGGACGAACTGGTGCACGGGCATCAGCTCGACCGCCGTCACCCCGATCGAGCGGAGGTGGTCGATGATCACGGGGTGCGCGAGGCCCGCGTAGGTGCCGCGCAGGCTCGGAGGGATCTCCGGGTGCCGGGCGGTGAGGCCCTTGACGTGCGCCTCGTAGATGACCGTCTCGTGGTACGGGATCCGGGGCGGGCGGTCGTCCCCCCAGTCGAAGTACGGGCTGACCACCACCGACCGCATCGTGTGCCCGGCCGAGTCGGCGTCGTTGCGCGACCACGGGTCGCCGAAGTTGTAGCCGAAGCACGCCTCGTCCCAGTCGACCGCGCCCTCGATGGCCTGCGCGTACGGGTCGAGGAGCATCTTCGCCGGATTGCACCGCAGCCCTTGCGGCGGGTCGTACGGCCCGTGCACCCGGTAGCCGTATCTGCGTCCCGGCATGATGCCCGGCAGGTACCCGTGCCAGACGAAGGCGTCCACCTCCGGAAGGTCGATCCGGGTCTCCTCGCCGTCGCCGGCCGGCCCGTCGAACAGGCACAGCTCCACCCGCTCCGCCACCTCGGAGAAGAGGGCGAAGTTCGTGCCCGCGCCGTCGAACCGGGCTCCGAGCGGGTAGGCGTCCCCTGGCCAGATCTGCGCCACTGTCCCGCTCCTCGTCATGACGCGCCGCCGTCTCGGACGCGGCGGCGCACGGGAGAGCCTTTCCCCCTGCGGTTTAGATCACACCGGCACCGATTGGGATGCCTCTGGCCAGAACGGACATGACTGAGCTACCTTAGGGGAGCCTTACCTTATTGAGGGTGCCCTAAGCTCCCCAGGTCAGGCACGTGGAGTGGTTCAGCGCCGCACGGAAGGTCCGCGAAGCCGCATGTACGTGTGCATCTGCAACGTCGTCACGGAGGACGACGTTCACGGCTGCCTGGCCAACGGCTGCAGGACGGCCAAAGAGGTCAAGGCCGCCTGCGGCTTCAAGCCCGGGTGCGGAATGTGCACCAAGCGCATCCACACGATGGTCAGCGAGTACCGCACGGCCGACGAGCTCGCGGACGCCCTGACCGGCGGCCCGCTGCCCCTGGCCGCCGTCGCCGAGGCGCCGGCCGCTCCGCAGATCGTCCCCGACGCCGCCGAGGGAGGGACCGCTCCGCAGACCGCCGCCTGAACCGTCCCCGGACACCCGCATGGCGCCGCCCGCGAGGGGCGGAGAGCGCCGTCGCGGGGGCCAGTGCTGTCTAGAAAGCGCTGATCGTGGAAGCATGGGGACCATGGAAGGCGACAAGGACATCATCGCGCTGCTCAACGAGCAGCTCACCGCGGAGCTCACGGCGATCAACCAGTACTTCCTGCACTCGAAGATGCAGGAGCACTGGGGCTTCACCCGCATCGCCAAGCACACCCGCGACGAGTCGTTCGACGAGATGCGGCACGCGGAGCGGCTGACCGACCGGATCCTGTTCCTGGAGGGGCTGCCGAACTACCAGAAGATCGGCACCCTGCGGATCGGGCAGACCATCGTCGAGCAGCTCGAGGCGGACCTCGCCGTCGAGCGGGAGGCCGTGGCCCGGCTGCGTCCCGGCATCGAGCTGATGCGCTCGCGCGGCGACGTCACCTCCGCGCGGATCTTCGAGGACATCCTCGCCGACGAGGAGGAGCACATCGACTACCTGGAGACCGAGCTGAGCCTCGTCCAGGAGCTCGGGGAGCAGAACTACAAGCAGCGGCTCACCGGATACCCCGGCGACGACGGCACCTCGCCCGTCTGAGCCGCCCCGCCCGGACCGCTACGGCGCCCCGGGGTCCGCGGGCCCGGCCGCCGGCTTGCGGCGCAGCACGTACGGCTGGATGATGCCCAGCCCGCGGACCGGGCGCCGCACGATGCGCGTCACCTCGTAGGCCGGCCGCTTCTCCAGCCGCGCCGCCAGCTCGCCGTCGATCACGACCGAGCCGGGGCGCGCCAGGGACGTGAGCCGCGCCGCGAGGTTGACGGTCGTGCCGAACACGTCGCCCATCAGCGGCAGCACCGGCCCGTACGCCGCCCCGACCCGGACGTCGGGCACCTCGGTCTCGTCCTGGATGGTCGCCGCGATGGTCAGCGCGATCTCCGCGCCGATCTCCGGGGTCTCCGCGCTGAACAGCACCTCGTCGCCGAGCGTCTTCACCAGCCGGCCGCCGAGCGAGGCGACGATGTCGGCGGCGGTCTCCTCGAACCACTCCACCACCCGGGCCAGCTCGATCTCCTCCAGCTCCCGGCTGACCTGCGTGAACGACACCATGTCCGCGAACCCGACCGTGGTCATGGGCCGCCCGGCCGGGTCGCCGTTCTCCCGCGTGGCGGCCGCGCCGAGCGCCCGGGTCCCGGCGGCGGCGAGCTGCCGCCGCCAGGCGTGCACGACCAGCGGCTCGAACTCCCCGATGTGCTTCTCGGCGATGTCCACGATCGTCTCGACCGCCTCCGCGGACGGCGCCTCGTTCGGCTCCTGCGGCAGCATGCTGCGCAGCAGGCTGACCTGCCATTCGGCGAGCCGGCTCATGGTCTGCCCGAAGGCGCGGACCAGCCGGATCACCCCGTCCTCGTCCAGGATCCCGTCGGCGACGAGGCGGCCGAGCCGCTCCAGCGCCGCGATGTCGCCCTCGGTGTAGGCGACGGTCTCGTCCGGCATCGACGGGTAGCCGAACGCGCGCCAGACCTTCCCGGAGAACTCCTGCGACACCCCCGAGAGCCGGACCGCGTCGACACGGGTGTAGCGCAGCTCGCCCCCGAGCAGGAGCTCTTCGATCTCCTTCGGATCCGGCAATCCGGCCGCCATCTTCCGCCCCTCAGCCCGCCGCCGCCCCGGACCGGGACACCGCCGTCATGGATCGGTACCGGGACATATCGTCGCAGATCAGCATGACGGTCAACGTGCGGACCGCGGATCGCCGTTCCCCGTTCACCGGACGTGCACCACGTCGCCCGCGCTCACCGCGCTGTCCCCGCC
>NZ_SMKB01000377.1:0-4543 GCF_004348575.1 Actinomadura sp. 7K534 | reverse complement strand
GGGTCGGGTCGCGGGGGCTAGACGGCCGGGCGGTCGAACGCCGCGTCGTGCGGCATCACCCAGAAGAACTGGCCGGCCGGGTCGAAATCGAAGATCAGTGCGTGGCTGCCGGCGGTGAGGGCGGTGCCCTCCGCGCCGCCCGCCACGGCCACGTCCATCGCGGGCCGCCGCACCTGGACGATGGCGGACGAGCCGTCGGGGGCGGTGACCTCGGCCTGGCCGAAGTCCGGGCCGACCCGCCCGGTGCGGATGACGCAGGGCAGCCCGACGAAGTCGCGCAGCGACGCCTCGACCGGGCGGCGCAGGACGCGGCGCAGCGGCAGCACGGCCAGCCGCGTCCCGGCCCAGGCCGCGATCAGCGCGACGGCCAGGACGAGGGTCCGCAGGAAGGCGCCGTCCAGCAGCGCCGAGCCCGCGAGGCTGACGAACCACGCGAGGGCGATCAGCAGCGAGAGGACGACCGTGCCGGGGACACCGCCGAGGCCGAGGAAGGCGAACCAGCCCGGGCCGGGCCCGTCCCCGTCCTCGGGGCCGGCGCCGGCCCCCGTATCGGCATCGGCGCCGGCCCCGAGGAGGTCCATGTCGAGGCCGCCGACCAGGACGAAGGCCCAGTACACGGCGACGACTAGGAGAGAGAAAGTGAAAAGCGCGGTCGGAAAACCGAACGCGGCGTCGAAGAATTCAGCCATGAGAATGCACGCTTCCGCTGTGGGACGTCGAAGACCGCGCCGGGCGCGCCTAATGCGCGCCGGCCCGTGAGGAAAGGCCCGCGAAGGGGGAGGGGAAGGAAGCGGCTCAGCTATCTGGGAAGTCGTGCGCCCAGGCCATGGCGATCATGCCGTAAGGCGGGGCGGGAACGCGCGGCGACGGAGGCGGCGCGATGATGAAGTGCCGGGAATTCATCCACCCTCCTGGTCGCAGACGTATGGTGTCTCGCCGACCAGACTTCCCGGCACACCAGTAGTTAACTTAGCTTATTTCTCGCGATAAGGGAAGTCTGCTATCGGATCTGTTGCCGTGACCGGCCGCTGACCTCGCCGTTCGCCGCGGCGGCTCGGGAGAGGGGCCGCCCGTCCGCGGTGCGGCGACCCGACCCTTGGGCGTTCCGGCGCCATGATCGGTTCCAGTGACTTGGCCGCCGCAGGCCATCGGATCTGCGGCGGGACGCGAAACCAGGGGGAGCTTTCAGGTTTCGTTGAGGTAGCGTTGGGTCTTCACTCAGGATCCCGGAGTATTTTGGCGCGCCATGACTCCGCAGACCAGCCGGCCGATCTTCATCATCGGCTGTCCCCGATCGGGCACGACGCTGCTCCAGCAGATGCTGCACTCGCATCCCCGGATCGCGTTCCCGTCCGAGACCAGGTTCGTGCACACCTCGTACGAGGTGCGGCAGACCTTCGGTGACCTGGAGCTGGCGGAGAACCGGCGCAGGCTCGCGGAGTGGATCGTCAAGGGCAGGGACACGAAGTTCCACGTCCTCAAACTGGACGCGGACAAGACGATCGAGGAGATCGTGCAGGCGCCGCCGACGCTCGGGTCGGCCCTGGCGACCGTCTTCCGGGCGTACGCGCGCGAGCACGGCAAGCCGCGGTGGGGCGACAAGCGCCCGAGCTACTTCCGCCGGGTGCCGATGCTCCAGCGGATGTTCCCCGACGCCCAGTTCGTCCATCTCGTCCGGGACGGCCGGGACGCGGTCAGCTCGCTGAAGAAGATGCCCTGGTACCACGGCGACACCTTCTCGGCGGCGCTGACCTGGCGGGAGGCGGTCGACACCGGGAAGCGCCTCGCCCGCCGCCTCGGCCCGGAGACCTTCTACGAGTTCCGGTACGAGGACCTCGTCGCCGAACCGGAGAGCTCGCTGCGGCGGCTGTGCGCGTTCCTCGGCGAGGAGTACCACCCGGCGATGACGAAGGCGTACGAGCACGCCCGGGAGACGGTGCCGTCCGCGCGCAAGTGGCACCTCCGGACGCACGAGGCGCCCAACACCCGCAACGTCGGCGCGTGGCGGGAGCGCCTGGAGGACTGGGAGGCGGACCTTGTCGAGCACGTCCTCGCCTCGCGGCTGGCCCAGCACGGCTACGCGCTGACGGGGGTGGCGCGCCCGTCCGCCGCGAACCTCGCGAAGTACCACCGGATCGCGGCGCACCGGTGGCGGTCGCAGCGGGCGCACGCGGTCCTGGACCGCCTGGCGCAGTCCCGCGACCCCAATCCGGTGGCCTCCCTCCTCACCGGGCCGGTGCCGGTGGACGGTGCCGCTGACCAGGCATGATTTCCGCGGGGCAAGCTATATCTGCCTTCGAAGGAAGAAGGACCTGACTCGTCCGTGATGGGGGAGTCTGGGAGTTTGTCCGAAATTCTCATGGAACGTGCCGGGTCGGCGTGGCCGGCCGGGTGCCCGTGCGGGACGGGTCTGCTGGGGAACGGCGCAGGTCGGGTGCCGCGATGGGTTCGCGGGTGAGCGACGGATCCAGTGGGACGGGCGGGGACAGGGGTTCGCGGGCGGCCTTCCGGTGGGCCCCTTAACGGAAGTGGTTACTAGTCAGTAACCTAGTGCCGTTTTACCGTCTAACTGACTTAATTTACGAAACAGAGACATGGTTGTGTCCGATCGTTCACATGGGGATCTGAGACACATCGTCTATTTGCCGGTATCTTGCGTGTTGCTCGTCTTCCGATAGCTATCGCGATTGATTCGATGATCCTCTGACATAAGGAGGAATGCGGTGACCAGATCGGAAACAATTTCCCACGACGAGCTGCAATCGTGGCTTCTTGACAGGATCGCCTTCTACCTCGACCGGCCTGCTGAAAACATCGATCCAGGTGTCGAACTGGCACGGTATGGCGTGGACTCCGTCTACGCCATCAGCATCATCAGCGACATCGAAGACCATCTCCAGGTCGAGGTCGACGTGGCCGAGGCGCGGCGCCGGGAGACGGTGACGGCCCTCACCGACTACCTGCTCGAACTCGTCGCGTGATGGCCGACCGGCCGGGCGGCGGGCCCGTCATGGTGGTGCTCGGCGACAGCGTCGCCGAGGGGCAGAACGACCCGGACCCGGCCGGCGGGTGGCTCGGCTGGGCCGGCCGGCTGGCCCGTGAGCTGGACGTTTCCCGCGAGGAGATGCTCAACGTCTCCGACCCGGGCGCGACGATCGAGGACGTGGTCGGCACCCAGCTGCCCGCCGTCCGGGACCTGCGGCCGGGGCTCGTCGTGCTCGGCTGCGGGATGAACGACGCGCTGCGCGGGTTCGAGCGCCCGGCCGCCGCGGCCCGGCTGACCGAGCTGTTCGGCTGGGCCCGCTCGCGCGACGCGATCGCGCTCGCGATCCCGGTGCCGCGGCCGCCGCTGCTCGACCTGTCCCCGATGTCGCAGTTCCGCAAGAAGCGAACGGTGCAGCGCATTCACGACTTCAACGAGGAGCTCGCCCGTGCGACGCGCGAGTTCGGAATACCGTTTCCCGCGCGAGAAACGGTGGACAAGGTCGCCGATCCCGCGATGTGGAGCGCCGACGGAATCCATCTGAACCCGCGCGGGCACGCTTATGTCGCGGAGGTGATCGCGAACTTCGCACGAAGCCTGCTCCGCGAGCGGGCGATATGAGCTCGGGGGCCGAACCGCACAAGTCTGGGATTGAGATGAAGAGACCATTCACCTTCGCCCGAGTCCCCCAGTCGATGTTGCTGATTCCGCTCGCGCCGGTCCTCGCCGTGCAGGCTTGGCGGACGGCCCGGCGCACGCCCCGGCTCGCGCCCGCGACCGGTGACGAGCACGGCTTCGTCCCCGGCACCGACCCCGGCGCCGGACCCGCCTACCGGGTCGTCGTGATCGGGGAGTCCACCGCGGTGGGGGTCGGCGCGTCCCGGCACGCGCAGGCCCTGCCGGGCTTCCTGGCCGAGGCGCTGCGGGAGCGCCTGCGGCGCAGCGTGTCCTGGTCGGTCAACGGCGAGAACGGCGCCACGGCCCACCGGGTCGCGACCGGCCTCGTCCCGAACGGCGCCCCCGGCACGGACACGTCCGGCAACGGCACGCCCCCTGGGGGCGCGCCGCCCGGCGGTGCGTCCGGGGGACCAGGCGCGGACCTCGTGGTCGTGACCGTCGGGATCAACGACCTGATCCGGGGGCGCCCGATGCGGCGGTGGACGGACGACGTGTCCCGGCTCATCGCCGCGCTGCAGGGCAGGTACGCGCACGCGACGCTGGTCGTCGCGGGGATGCCGCCCGTGCACCGGTTCCCGGCGATCCCGCAGCCGCTGCGGCTCGTCCTCGGCGCGCGGGCCCGGATCATGGACCGGATCATGCGCGACGCGGCCCGGTCGCGCGGCGCCGTCCACGCCCCGATGGACGAGGCGATGGCGCGCGACCGCCGGCTGTTCGCGAGCGACGGCTTCCACCCGTCGCCCGCCGGCTACCGGGCCTGGGCCGAGGACCTCGCCCGCGCCGCGACCCCCGTCCCCGCCACCACGAGCCCGGCCACCACGAGCCCTGCACCTACGAGCCCTGCCACTACGACCCCCGCTACTGCTGTCTCTTATACACAGC
>NZ_SMKB01000376.1:0-4710 GCF_004348575.1 Actinomadura sp. 7K534 | reverse complement strand
GGCCGGGCGGGCCCGCTGAGCCCGGCGCGGGAGGCAGCACCCTGTCCGGGGGGACCTTCACCCTGTCCGGGTACGGCGACATCGGGCCCAACGCGTTCGCCGACGACCTCACCAAGACCATCCTCACCGGCGTCCTCATCGGGCAGACCGCGATCGTCGCGGCGGCGGTCCTGTTCGTCACGTCCGAGTACCGGCGCCGGACGCTGCGCACCACGTTCGCCGCGAGCCCGCGCCGCGGCCGGGTGCTGGCCGCCAAGGCCCTCGTGGCGGGGCTGGTGTCCCTCGCCGCGGGACTGGCCGCCTCGTGCGGCGCGCTGCTCCTGGCACGGCCGATGCTGCGCTCCAACGGGGTGGCGCCTCCGCCGCTGTGGGACGCGGCCGTCCTGCGGGCGGTCCTGGGCACGGCGGCGCTGCTCGGGGTGATCGCGGTGTTCGCCGTCGCGGTCGCGGTCATCGTGCGCCGCAGCGCCCCGGCGATCACGATCGTCCTGCTGCTGCTGCTCGTCCCGCAGATCGCGGCGACGGGGCTGCCGCTGTCGGCGGCGCGGTGGCTGGAACGCCTGACCCCGGCGGCGGGCTTCGCGATCCAGCAGACGGTCGCGCGGTTCGACCGGGCGATCGGCCCGTGGGCCGGCTTCGGGGTGCTGTGCGCGTACACGGCCCTGGCGCTCGCCGCGGCGGCGTTCCTGCTCAGGCGGCGCGACGCATGAGCGCGCTGCACGCTGAGTGGACGAAGCTGCGCACGCTGCCGAGCACGTGGTGGCTGCTGGCGGCCCTGGCGGGGATCACCGCGGCCGCCGGCGCGGCGGTGACCGGGGCGGTCGACACCTCGGCCTGCCCGGACCCCGCCGCGTGCCGGGAGGACACCGCGAAGCTCGCCCTGTCGGGCGTGCAGATCGGGCAGGTCGCCGCGGTCGCGCTGGGCGTGCTGGCGGTGGGCGGCGAGTACGCCACCGGGACGATCGCGGCGACGCTGGCGGCGGTCCCGCGCCGCGGGGCGGTCCTGGCGGCCAAGTCCGCCGTGGTCGCGGCCGTGGTCGCGGCCGCGGGGTCGGCGGGGGTGCTGGCGTCGCTGGCCGCGGGGCGCGGCATCCTGCCCGGCAACGGGTTCACGGCCGCCAACGGCCACCCGCCGCTGTCGCCGCTGGACGGCGCCACGGCGCGGGCCGCCGTCGGGACCGTCCTCTACCTGGTCCTGGTGGCGCTGATGTCCCTCGGGGTGGGCACGGCCGTGCGGGAGCCCGCGGCGGCGATCACGGCCGTGCTGGCGCTGCTGTGGATCGTCCCGGTCCTCACCCGGCTCGCCGGCGACCCGCGGTGGCAGGAGCGGCTGGAGCGGCTCGCGCCGATGACGGCGGGGCTGGCCGTGCAGGCGACCCGGGACCTGGACCGGCTGCCGATCGGGCCGTGGGCCGGGATGGGCGTCCTCGCGGGTTACGCGGCGGCGGCGCTGGCCGCGGGCTGGGCCCTGCTCGCGGCGCGGGACGCGTGAGACGCGGTCAGGCGCGGGGCTTGGGGTCGTCGTCCTCGACGACCTCGCCGCGGACGACCGGGCCGGGCGGCGTCTCCACCGGCTCGGGGCCGGGCCGGCGGCCGAAGGGGTCGTAGCCGGCGCCGCCGAAGCCGGGCGGCGGGATGATCGTGGCGGCGCGTACCTCGGCGGCGCGCATCCGGCGCTCGGCGAACGCCGTCAGCGCCCGCCGCAGCAGCGGCCGGGTGAACGGCAGGACCAGCGCGGCGCCGAGCACGTCCGTGCCGAACCCGGGCAGCAGGATCAGCACGCCGCCGCCCATGACCAGCACCGCGTCGCCGAGTTCCCGCTCCCGCAGGACGCCGGTGCGGACGGTCTCGTACAGCGCGCCCCAGGCGCGCCTGCCCTCCCGCCGGATGATCCACGCGCCGAGCACGGCCTGCGCGGCGAGCAGCCCCGCCGTCGGCCAGAAGCCGATCAGCTGGCCGACCTGGATCAGCAGGTAGATCTCCAGGACCGGCACCAGCACGAACGCCAGGAGGAACAGCAGCGGCAGCATGGCTCCCTTTTCGGGGTCGGTCGAAGCCCCGCACGGTACGTCGGGGCCTCACCCTGTACAACGCGACGGCGGCGCCGTTCGTTTCCCCCGGCGGGCGCCGTCTTCCGCGGGGCGGCGGCGGTCAGCGGGGCGGGCGGAGCTTCGCGGCGCGGTCGGCGACGCCCCACTGGGTGATGCGCAGTGCCGCCTCGGCCATGACGTCCCGGTTCATCTTGCTGGTGCCGTGGACGCGTTCGACGAAGGTGATCGGCACCTCCACGACCCGCAGCCCCTGCCGCAGCGCCCGCAGCGCCAGGTCGATCTGGAAGCAGTAGCCGCGCGAGTCGACCTCCGCCAGCCCGATCTTCTCCAGCGTCGCGGCGCGGAAGGCGCGGTAGCCGCCGGTGGCGTCGTGCAGCGGGATGCCGAGCATCAGCCGCGCGTAGGTGTTGGCGCCCCGCGACAGCGCCTCGCGCCGCTTGGGCCAGTTGCGCACCTTGCCGCCCGGCACCCAGCGGGCCCCGATGACCAGGTCGGCGTCCTCCAGGGCCGACAGCAGCCGCGGCAGCTCCTCGGGCTGGTGGGAGCCGTCGGCGTCCATCTCGACCATGACGTCGTAGCCGTGCTCGGCGGCCCACCGGAACCCGGCGATGTAGGCGGGCCCCAGCCCGTCCTTGCCCGCGCGGTGCAGGACCCTGATCTGCTCGTCCCGCGCCGCCATGGCGTCGGCGACCTCGCCGGTGCCGTCCGGGCTGGCGTCGTCCACGACGAGGACGTCCACCGACGGGACGGCCTCGCGGACCCGCCCGGCGATGTCCTCGATGTTCTCCCGCTCGTTGTACGTCGGGATGATCACGAGCACCCGGCCGAGGTCGGCTGGGATGTCCATCGGTGTCAGTTCCCCTCGTTCGAGCCGGCGGTGCCCCCGCCGGCGCGGTTCCCGCCGGTGGAGGTCCTCCTCGCCGGCGCCCATGCCGCCGCGCAGAGCGCACCGAGCGCGAGTGCGGCGAGCACCCACTCGGGCGCGGCGCCCAGCCGGTCCGCCGGCGTCGTGGACGTGCGCGCCGGCACGGTCGCCACCTGGATGTCGGGGACGAACTCGCGGGACCGGTCGACCACCCGTCCGTCCGGGGCGACGATCGCGCTGATCCCGCTGGTCGCGGCAACCAAGATCGTACGGCCATGTTCCACCGCGCGCAGCCGGGACATCGCGATCTGCTGCGGCGGCAGGCTCGTGCGGCCGTAGGTGGCGTTGTTTGTCTGCACGACCAGCAGGTTCCCGGCCGACACGTCCCGGACCTCCTTGTCGTAGGCCACCTCGAAGCAGATGACGTCGCCGACCGTGACCGGCCCGAGCCGCATGACGCCCGAGCGGGTGCCCTTGGCGAAGTCGCGCGGGATCCGCTCGAACCGCGTGATCAGCTTGGTGAGCACGTCGCGGAACGGCAGGTACTCCCCGAACGGGACGGGGTGCCGCTTGACGTAGTAGTCGCCGGGCCCGCTCTTCGGGTCCCAGACGATGCCGCGGTTCTCCACCTGCTCGCCGTCGGGGGTGTCGGTGAGGGCGCCGACGAGGACGGGGACGCCGACGTCCTTCACCGCGGCGTCGATGGCGTTGTACGCCTCGGGGTCGCTGTAGGGGTCCAGGTCGCTGGCGTTCTCCGGCCACACCACCAGCTCGGGCCGGGCGACCTCCCCCGCGCGGACCCGCGCGGCCAGCTCGCGGGTGACCCGGACGTGGTTGTTCAGCACGGCCTTGCGCTGCCCCTGCCAGTCCAGGCCGATGCGGGGCACGTCGCCCTGGATCACGGCGACCGTGACGGGCCGTCCCGACACGGGGGTGGGGATCAGCGCCCCGCCGCCGACGACGGCGGCGATGCCGGCGAGGGCCGCGGCGGCGGGCAGCAGGGTCCGCCAGGGGCCCGGGGACGGGCCGTCATCGCCGGTGCGGGCCCGGTGCGCCCGGTAGGCGCGGTGGGCGGCTACGGCGCCGTAGGCGAGCAGTCCGCCGACCAGGGCGGTCAGGAAGGTGACCAGCGGCGCGCCGCCCCAGGAGGCGTAGGGGGTGAGCGGTGTGGCGGTCTGGCTGAAGGCGAGCCGCGCCCACGGGAACCCGCCGAACGGGACTCGGCCGCGGATCAGCTCCTCGGCGATCCACAGCGCGGCCGTCCACACGGGCCAGCCGGGCAGCCGGGTGACCAGCGCGATCCCGGCGCCGAGCGGCAGGAAGTACAGGGCCTGGACGAGGGCGAGCCCGATCCACGCGTCCGGGCCGATGTTGCCGATGCCCTCCAGGACGGGGATGAAGAACGCGGCGCCGCAGACGAATCCGAGCCAGGCGCCGGTGCGGGCGGTGAGCCCGCGCAGCGCGAGGGTGAGCAGCGCGACGCCGGCCGGGGCGAGGGGCGTCAGGTCGAAGGGCGGGAACGCGAGCCACATGGCCGGCCCGGCGGCGGCGGCCGGCAGCGTGCGGGCCCATCCGGCGCGGCCGCCGCGGCGCAGCCGGGCGCCGAGGCGCGCCGCGCGGCCCGGCCGTTCCGGCGCCGCGCCGCCGCCCGCTCGGGCGCCGGCGCCTTCGGCCGGCGACCGTTCCGGGAGGGTCTCCTGGGCCACGTCCCACCTCGTTCCCCTTCGTTCCCTGCGGGGAACGCTACCGGGCCGCGGGCACCGCGGCGACCGCGGCCGGTGCGGGGAGGGAGGG
>NZ_SMKB01000375.1:0-4711 GCF_004348575.1 Actinomadura sp. 7K534 | reverse complement strand
GTGCCGGGCTGGGGAGGGCGCGGGGGGTTGGTGCGTGTGCCGCCGCCGTTCGGGCATGCGGCGGCACGGAGTTCGAGGCGGTGCGGGCCGCCGTTGTGTCGTGCATTCCGGTCATGACGGCTCGCCCCCCTCGGCCTGTGTGCCCGCCCGGGCTCGCAGCAGCCGGGCGGTACTGGTGAACCACTCGTAGTTCTCCTGCTCGAAGCGCAGGCCGCGCAGGCATGTCAGGTACGGCCCCACGGGGTTTCCGGTCCGCAGGAACGCCTCCTCGTCCAGGTCGCCGCGCAGGTGCTTCAGGGTGCGTTCGAAGACCTCGACCTTGGCGGCGGACGCCACGGCCCGGTCCTCGAGCTGCGCGATGACGGACTCGGCTGAGATGTGGTCCACGGCCTGGACCATGACGAGCAGGTTCTCTCGGATGATTCCTGGTTTGGCGGGGGACGTCGCGAACCGCTCGAGTTCGTCGACGCCGGCCTGCGTGACGGTGTACACCCGCTTGTTGGGGCGGTCGTGCTGGATGATCTGCCGTCCGCTGATCAGACCTTCGGTCTCCAACCTCGACAGCTCCGAGTAGAGCTGCTGCGGTACGGCATGCCAGAAGTTGGAGACCGACAAATCGAAGATCTTGGCCAGCTGGTAGCCGCTGTACTCGCCATCGAGCAGCGCCGCCAGCACCGCGTGACGTAGCGCCATCGGCTTTCTCTCCCCGCCTTGACTCAGGGTTGTGCCGACGGTAGCAGACAACGACATGATTAGTCATGCTTTTGACTAGGTTTGGTTATGGTCATTTTTCCGGTTCACCGAAACTCCCAGTCCGGGCGGTCAGGCGGGCGTCCGGGACGGCCCGGCGGCGCCCGGTGCGAGGTCCCGGGCGAGCTCGGTGATCTCCCCGGCGAGGTACGCGCGCCGGGTGAGGAGGCGCTGCAGCTTGCCGCTGGTCGTCCGCCGCACCGTGCCCCGCCCGGTCAGGACGACGCTCAGCGCGGGCAGCTCGAACGCGCGGGCCGCGCGGGTCTTGATGAGGGACGCCACCTCGTCCAGCGGCGTCCCGGCCGCGGCCCTGGTGCTGATCTCCTGGACGAGGACGACGTGCTCGACCCCGTCGTCCCGCCCGGCCGCCGGGTCGACGACGAACGCCGCGCCGGCGAGGGCGGCGGGATGCGCGTCCCGGGCGGCCTCCTCGATGTCGTGGGCGTAGATGTTGCGCCCGTTGACGATGATGAGGTCCTTGATCCGCCCGGTGACGTACAGCTCGCCGTCCGCGACGAAGCCCAGATCGCCCGTCCGGAGGTAGGGGCCCTCCCCGTCGGCGGTGCGGGCCTGGAAGCCCTCACGCGTCTCCTCAGGGCTCCTCCAGTACCCGCTGGCCACGCTGCCGCCGCCGACCCAGATCTCCCCCACGTGCCCCTCCGGGCGCTCCTTGAGGGTCACCGGGTCGACCACGCGGACGTCCAGCGTGACGGGGCGGCCGCTGCTCACCAGCCGCCGCACCCCGCCCTCCTCCCCGGACGGCCCGTCCCGGGGAACGGCCGTGTCAGCGGGGACGGCGGTGTCGCGGGTGAGGGCGGCGGCGTCGAAGTCGCGGATGACGGGCCCGCCGCCGACGGGGGCGGCGGTGATGAGGAGGGTCGTCTCGGCCATCCCGTAGCACGGCATCCACATCTCGGGACGGAAGCCGACCGGGGCGAACCGCTCGGTCATCCGCTCCAGCGTCGCCGCGCGGACCGGCTCCGCGCCGTTCTTCGCCACCCGCAGGGACGACAGGTCGAGGCCCTCCAGCTGGCGGTCGGTGACGCGGCGCAGCGCCAGGTCGTAGCCGAAGTTCGGCGCCACCGTGATCGTGCCGCGGTAGCGGGTGATGAGCTCCAGCCACAGCACCGGGCGCTTGATGAACGTGATCGGCGAGGTGAACACGTAGCGGCAGCCGAGGTAGAGCGGCTGGAGGAACTGCCCCACCAGGCCCATGTCGTGGTAGTGCGGCACCCAGCCGACGCCGACCGTGTCGGGCGACCCCTCGATCCGCCGCTTGATCTCCTCGCCGTTGCCGAGCAGGTTGCCGTGGGTGACCATCACGCCCTTCGGCTCGCTGGTGGAGCCGGAGGTGTACTGCAGGAAGGCCAGGGTCTCCGGACCGAACTCGGGGGGCGCCCAGTCACCGGGGTCGAGGCCCTCGCCGTCCGCTGCCGCGGTGTCGAGGCAGTGGACGCGTCCCTTCAGGCCCCCGCCGGCGAGCCATCCGTCGATCGTGTCGCGGTGGGCGGTGTCGGTGAGGATCAGCGTGATGTCGGCGTCGTCGATGATCCGGCGGGTGCGCCCGAAGCGTTCCGCGTCCAGGTCGGGCAGGGGTGCCGGGACGGCGACGACCCGCGCGTACAGGCACCCCAGGAACGCCGTCAGGAACTCCAGCCCTTCCGGGTACAGCAGCAGGACGGCCCTGTCCCGTAACCCGCGCGCCTCCAGCCGGCAGGCCAGCGCGCGGGCCTTGCGGTCGAGTTCGGCGAACCCGAGGACGTTCTCCTTGTACTTGCGGCCCGGTTCCTCACTGATGAACGTGAACGACCGGCCGTCGCCCTGCTCCCGGATGTTCTCCCGGACGAGCGACACGAAATCCCTGTGCGAGCGCATAGGCCATCACTCGTCTTCGGCCAGGGACAGCAAGGAGAACCAGCGCCGCTCGTCGGAGACGCGGAACATCGCTGCCTCAAGCGAAGGGAGGAACTCCTCCGAGAGGACGGTGTCGGGCTGGGCGCGCTGCAGCAGGCGTTGCAGGCACAGCACGAGCCACTGCCCGTCGGCGAAGGCCCCGCCGAACGCGTGCCTGTTGTGCAGCCACGTCAGGGCGCACGACATCATCGCGTGCAACTCGCAGTACCGCTTCGCCCGCGCCAGGGCCGCCACTGATCCGGTGTCGCCCTCGCTGGCCCGGATGCCCTGGTCCACCTTGGCCCGCAGCCCACCGATGCTGGACATCAGGTCCTTCAGCTCTGCCGCGACCCCAGGCGCCGCGTGCGCGTTCGCCGCCGACAGCAGTTCCTCGGAGATCTGCTCGAACCGCTGCCCGATCTCGTCGCGGCCCTCGTTGGTGAGCTGCAGCATCCGGCCGTCGGGTTCCCAGGTGGGGGGCGTCCTCGTCCAGCAGAACAGGTCGGCGAGCAGCTCGTCCTCGTGGCCCGTCTCCTCCGGAGGCTCGATCAGGTACGGCAGCTGCCCGGCGACGTTGGCGAGGTTGACGTGCGTGGTGCCCTCGAAGATGCTCGCGATCGCGTGGTCGCGCTGGAGCTTCTGGAACACCCCGTGCGCCACGCCCTCGCGCAGGTAGCCGCGCGCCGCCAGCACCGTCCCGATGCTGGCCACGACCTCCTCCCCCAGGACGGGGACGAAGTACTTCACGATCGACGACCACAGGCTGAGCCGCCCCGGCGCGACCGTGAGGCTGCGCGTCACCGGGATCGCGACGCACTCGGCGATCAGCAGGTCCAGGTGCGTCTTGACCAGGTGGTCGCGGATCACGGGGATGTTGTAGATGTCCGCCCCGTACAGCGTGCGCTCGCGCGAGTACCGCATCCCGATGCGGACCACCGCGTCCATCGTGCCGACCGACAGCGCCGCGATCGCCGTCCGGGTGATCTGCAGCGTCTTCAGCGTCTGCACGAGCCCGGAGCCGCGCCGCCCGATCACCCGCTCCGCCGGGACTCGGGCGCCGACGAACATCACGCCGCTCAGGTCGTGGCCGCGCAGCCCCACCGTCCGGACCGGCGGCAGCGCCGTCCACATGTCCGGTTCGAGCTCCTGCTTGTCGACCAGGATGAGCGAGAAGTCACGCGGGCCCGTCTTGGCGTAGGTGGTGACGAACCGGCCGCGCGTGGCGTTGCCGACCGGCCACTTCGTCCCGGTCAGCAGCAGCTCGTCGCCCTGGACCTCGGCCTCCGACTCCGACGCCATGACGTCGCTGCCGTGGTCGGCCTCCGAGACGCCGAAGCACGCCAGGTCGCCGTTCAGGACCCCGTCCGCCACGGTCCTGCGCTGCCACCCGTCCCCCCACAGCCAGACCGGGTTCACCGCCAGCAGCCCCGACCCGTACATCACCGCGACGGTGACGCTGCGGCGGGAGATGCCGCGCGTGACGAAGAAGAGGTCCTCCAGGGTCGTCAACCGGCCGCCGAGCCCGGCGGGCACCAGGTACTTCGGGAAACCCCAGGACCGGACGGCGTCGACCGCGCCCGCCGGCAGTTCGTCGCGCTCCTCGGCCTCAACGATCGCCTTGTAGGAGAACGGCCCGGACTCCTCGTCCATCGGGTCGCCCAGATAGCCGTCAAGATCAGCGGCGACCCGGTGCGCCGGCGACAACTCACCCCACCAGACCCCGGACCGCACGTCCCCCGGGGCGGGCTCGTCGGCACCGGCCGCACCCCGGGCGGAGACAGGCTCCGCCGGGGTCGCGGCGTCCCCCGGGTTCACGGGATCCGCCGAAGCCGCAGGGTCCGCCGAGTTCTCAGTGTCCGGCGAGTTCATGGGGTCCGCCGAGTTCATGGGATCCCCCGAGTTCATGGGGTCCGGGGACTTCAAGGGCTCCGCAGAAACCACGGGCGGCCTGGGGGGCTCGGATTTCGCGGAGGTCGCGGGGACGTCAGGGGTTGCGGTAGCGGGGTGTGTCGCGCGTGCGGGGACCTTACTGTCCATTTCTCTTTCTCGACTCCCTATAGGTGGGCGG
>NZ_SMKB01000374.1:0-4719 GCF_004348575.1 Actinomadura sp. 7K534 | reverse complement strand
GGCCCGGATGAGGGGGGTGGGGCGCCAGAGCCGGTAGACGTCGCGGACCTCCTCGGGGATGTCGATGAAGCGCTCGCCCGAGACCTCCTGGGCGATGAGGTCCATCGGGAACAGCGGCGCGAGGTCGTCCGGGCCGACCGGTTCGCGCGTTCCCGGGTGCAGGGGCGGGGGCGGCGGCGCGGGCAGGTCGGGGACGACGTTGTACCAGCGGCTCGGGAGCCTCGACTCGTCCAGCAGGATCTTCGTCGTCACGGTTCCTCCCCAGGTCACGGTGCCCTTCTGTGGAGCGTAGGCGCGTGCGGGGCCGCTACGGAAGGCCGGTTCCGGTCAGGCCGGAAGATGGTGGACGTCGTTGAAGGACCGCAGGGTCGCGGGGCCGTCGGCGTACCAGTCGATGGACGACAGCGCCGCCACGTCCAGGTGCATCCGGTACAGGGACGGCATGGGCGCGCCCAAGGCGTCCTTGACCAGCATCTTGATCGGCGTGACATGCGAGACCACCAGGACGGTCTGCTCGCGGTGGCGGACCTTCACCTTGTCCAGGGCGGTCCGGACGCGGCGGGAGACCTGCGCGAAGCTCTCGCCACCGGGCGGCGCGACCTCCGGATCGGCCAGCCATGCCTTGAGCTCTGCCGGCCAGCCCTTGCCGGCCTCGGCGAAGGTGAGCCCCTCCCACTCGCCGAAGTCGGTCTCGCGGAAACCGTCCTCGACGCGGACGTCGAGCCTGGTGACGGCGGCGACCTCGGCGGCGGTGGCACGGCAGCGCGCCAGCGGCGAGGTGACGATCGCGTCCAGTTCGCGGTCCTTGAGGGCGAGCGCCGCGGCGCGGGCCTGGGCGAGGCCGTTCGCGGTGAGCGGGACGTCGCTCGTCCCGGCGAAGCGCTTCTCGACCGACAGCGGCGTCTCACCGTGCCGGAGCAGGACCGTGGTCATCGGGGTGGACGACGGGGGCCGCACCGGCGCCGGGGGCGGCTCCGGCTCCCCCGGCGTCTCCTCGACCTTGCGGACCCACTGCTCGCCGCGGGCCGCGGCGTCCATGGCCTCGTTGGCGAGGCGGTCGGCGTGCGCGTTGCGGTTCCGCGGGATCCACGTGTAGGAGACAGACCCCAGGTCCTCCGCCAGCTCGCGGGCCCGCAGCGCCAGCGGGACCATGCCCGGGTGCTTGATCTTCCAGTGTCCGGACATCTGCTCCACGACGAGCTTCGAGTCCATCCGGACCTCGACGCGGGCGGCCGCGTCGATCCCGGACGCGGCGGCCAGCCCGGCGATGAGGCCCCGGTACTCCGCCACGTTGTTGGTGGCGTCCCCGATCGCCTCGGCGACCTCGGCCAGGACCTCCCCGGTCAGCGCGTCGCGGACGAGCGCCCCGTACCCGGCCGGGCCGGGGTTGCCGCGCGATCCCCCGTCCGCCTCGACGACCAGCTTCCGGCCCGCGCTCACAGGCCCGACTCTGGCGTCCGGATGAGGATGCGGCGGCACTCCTCGCAGCGGACGACCTCGTCCTCGGCGGCGGCCCGGATGTTGTTCAGGTCCACCGTGTTGAGCGCCAGGTGGCAGCCCTGGCAGGCGCCGCGGAACAGCTTGGCCGCGCCGACGCCGCCGAACTGGCCGCGCAGCTTCTCGTAGAGGGCCAGCAGGTCCTCGGGGATGTCCTTGGCGACCGCGGTGCGCGCGGCGCTGGTCGTCCCGGCCTCGTCGTCGATCTCCCGCCGGGCGGCGTCGCGGCGCTCGACGAGCGCGGCCAGCTCGT
The DNA here is from genome assembly GCF_004348575.1 of Actinomadura sp. 7K534. Classification (NCBI taxonomy): domain Bacteria; kingdom Bacillati; phylum Actinomycetota; class Actinomycetes; order Streptosporangiales; family Thermomonosporaceae; genus Actinomadura; species Actinomadura sp. 7K534. The sequence goes on along the minus strand of NZ_SMKB01000374.1, from coordinate 2,969 downwards.
CCTGCGCGGCGGCCTGGTCGGCGCGCAGCGCGGACACCCTGCCCTCCGCCTCCTCCGACCGCTCCATGATCTCCAGGACGACCTCCTCCAGGTCGGACTGGCGGCGCTGCAGCGACTCGATCTCCGCCTGGAGGTTGCTGAGGTCCTTGGCCGAGGACACCTGCCCGGAGTCGAGCCGCTTCTGGTCGCGGTCGGCCCGGGCGCGGACCTGCTCGACGTCCTGCTCGGCCTTCTTCTGCTCGCGCTGCAGGTCGCCGGTCTCCGTCTCGGCCGCCACGATCGCGTCGCGCAGTTCGGTCAGGCGTCCCTCCAGCCGCTCGATCTCCGCCAGCTCGGGCAGCGTGCGCCGGCGGTGGGCCAGCCGGTCCAGCGAGGCGTCGAGCTCCTGCAGGTCGAGCAGGCGGAGCTGGGCTTGGGGTGCGGCTTTCAATGTGCTCCTTCGTCGTGGAGGCGCCACGCGTCGGTGACGAGCGTGGACACCCGGGTCTCCAACTTGCCCGCGTCCGGGGAGGCGGCCGCCAGGCGCCGCTCGGCGTCGGCGAGCCAGGGCCACTCGGTCGCCCAGTGCGCGGCGTCCACCAGGGCGGGGCCGCCTTGCTCGGTGAACTCCGAGGCGGGGTGGTGCCGCAGGTCGGCGGTGAGGTAGACGTCGACACCGGCGTCGCGCGCGGTGCCGAGCAGGGAGTCGCCGGCGCCCCCGCACACGGCGACGGTGCGGACGGCGCGGTCCGGGTCGCCCGCGGCCCGCACCCCCCAGGCGGTGGACGGCAGCCCGGCCGCCGCCCGCCCGGTGAACTCCCGCAGCGTGACGGGCTCGGCCAGCTCCCCGATGCGGCCGAGGCCGCGGCGGGGATCGTCGTCGGCGGGGACCATCGGGCGCAGCTCGCCGGCGAGGCCGACGGCCCGCGCCAGCGCGTCCGACACGCCGGGATCGGCCCGGTCCGCGTTGGTGTGCGCGGTGTGCAGCGCCACCCCGTTCCTGATCATCCGGTGGACGAGCCGGCCCTTCGGCGTCGTCGCGGCGACCGAGTGCACCCCGCGCAGCAGCAGCGGATGATGCGTGACCACCAGGTCGGCCCCCCACTCCAGCGCCTCGTCGATCACGGCGGCCACCGGGTCGACCGCGAACAGCACCCGTCCGACCTCCTGGTCGGGGTCGCCGCACACGAGACCGACGGCGTCCCAGGACTCCGCCCACTCGGGCGGATAGAGCTCCTCCAGGGCCGTGATGACATGGGATAGGCGCACGTCCCGCAGGCTACCGCGCCGAGCCGCTCCCAACGAGCCACCGAGCGTCACCACGGGGTCCGGAGGTCTGAAACGATAGGCCGGGGGACAGCCAGACAGTGACAGAACCCAAAGAGGGGAGAACGCCATGTCGGCTTCCGGCGCCGCGGCGGAACCGGAGCCCACCCAGCCCACCGGTCCCTTGGAGCCGACCGCCGAACGGCCGTACATGCCCGGCTACGGCATCGTGGGCCCGGAGGAGGGCAGCGGCCTGCTGCCGTGGTCCTGGGCCGTGGAGCAGCTGCGGGAGGCCCGCAACTTCTGGCTCTGCACGGTGCGGCCGGACGGACGGCCGCACGCCATGCCGGTGTGGGGCGCCTGGTCCGGTGAGGCACTGCTGTTCAGCAGCAGCGTCCCGTCTCGCAAGATGGTGAACCTGCGGGCGAACCCGCGGGTCGTGGTCACCACCGAGGAGGCCGAGAACCCCGTGGTCATCGAGGGGATCGCCGAGGTGCTGACCGAGCAAAAGGACCTCCAACGGTTCATCGACCTCGTCAATTCCAAGTACGCGACCAGATATCGTGTGGACTTCCTGGACCCCGAGGTCAACGCGACCGTCGCGGTACGGCCCCAGCAGGCCTTCGGGCTCCGCCAGGGAGACTTCACCGGTTCTCCCACCCGGTGGTCCTTCACGACCTGAGCGGTCGCCGGGATCAATCTGGCCACCCATCGCGTTGGAGAGTGTGTGAAGTCACCCTTTCGCCGCCGCAAGCGCGTCAAGGGCCGCGCCATGGGCAACCGCCCGGAGCCGGCCGAGCAGGAGATCGTCGAATGGCCTCGCGAGGGGACGGGCAAGTCCTCGCTGATGGGCGCCATCCGCGGTGACGGTGAGACCGGCGCCGGGTTCGGCGGCGGCATGTTCGAGGACCTGGCGTCCGCGTTCGAGGGGTCGAAGAAGGTCAAGCTCGAGGAGCAGGAGCGGCAGAAGGTCCTGCGCCAGGACGACCATGAGCAGACCGGCTCCGGCAGCACGCGCGACGACCTGGACTCGGGCAGGATCCGCATCCGCCGGACCCCGCCGCCGGAATAACGTGTCCGATTTGTATCGAACATAAGTTCGAAGTCGGGTTATCCTGACCGCGTGAGCACCTACGTCCCGCCCGGCTGGCCCGCGCAGGTGCACCCACCGGGCACCGAGCGCTTCGAGGACACCGCCCTGGCCTGGCTGCTCGAACTCGTCCCGCCCGAGTACCGGCGCTACGGGGTGCTGCGCCGCTACCCCATCGCCCTCGCCCGGATGGCCCGCCACCACGCCGCCGCGTCCGTGGAGGCGGCCCGCGAGGGCTTCCGCACCGCCCGCGTCGACCTCGGGGACGTCGTCCCGCCGCACGGCGTCGAGTCGGTCCTGGAGACCTACCGCCGCGAGGGCGCCCGCCTAGTCTCCCTCCTGCAGGCGATCGAACTCGTCGAAACGGCCCTGCGCGGCCTCGCCGAGCCAGACGATCCTCGACATCGCCGACCTTTCACCCCGAAGCTGTGACCCTCCCGTTGACGCTGTGTCGTGGCGTGCGCAAACCTTTGAACCGATCCTGACGGGAGGGTTCTGGTGAGCACACCACCTGGGTGGTACCCAGATCCAGAGTGGATGGGCCGCGAACGCTACTGGAACGGCCGCCGCTGGAGCACGGCCGCGGGCCCCGCCGACCAGCAGCTCTACGCGATCGAGCTGGACGGCACCGGCG
>NZ_SMKB01000373.1:0-4738 GCF_004348575.1 Actinomadura sp. 7K534 | reverse complement strand
CCCTCCCCGGCGTTCGCGCCCGCGGTCCCGGGTTCGCACGAGCATCGCCGACCGACCGCCCCACTGAGCCGCTGGTACACCTGCTCCTCCATGACGCCGAGCAGGTCCGGATGGGCCGCGACCAGCGCGCTGAACTGCTCCGTCGTGATGAACAGCCCGCGGACCGCCCCCATCGTGACCACCGTCGCCGACCGCGAGCTCCGGTGCAGCGCGGCCCGCTCCCCGATCAGGTCGCCCGGTCCGCGTATCGCGATGATCTGCTCCATGCCCGCCGGGCCGCCGTAGATCTTCGTCCAGCCGGCCTGGAGGAGGATGACGTGGTCGGCGATCTCGCCCCTGCGCCACACCACCGCTTCCGGCGGGAACTCGACCGTCCTCGCCGTCGCGGTGAGACGGGCCTGCTCAGCGCCGCTGAGCGAGTCCCAGAAGGTGTTCGGCGCTCCCGAGGCCCATTGCGAGGACGCTGCCGAGCGGAGGCCGGGCGCGGCCCCCGCCGGCAGTGCGGAGCCGGCCGGCCCGAGGACGCCCTGCCCGGCCATCTCCAGCAGGGAGAACGGTTCCGGCGTCCCGGTCCCGTCCGCGACCGATGTGTCACCGTTCTCGTCGAACTGCCTGCGTCGTATGGCCGCTATCGGCTGGGCGAACGCGAACGCGTCACTGCGCTTCAGCGCCTCGACGTCGGCGACCGACTCGGCGAACTGCAGGCCCTTTGAGGTGGCCATCCACTGGTTCCGGGTGAATCCGGCAACGGGTATGCCGATGAGCACCAGGACTCCGGCGCTGATCAGCCCCGCGGCTCCCGCGATGACACCGCCCGCGCCGAGGACGGCGACGATGCCGGACAGCATGCCCAGGGATCTGGCCAATGCCGCCGTGCCGGCGGCCTGTGCGGCCGGGCGGGACGCACGGGTCCGGGCCGCGTCGTTCTCACCGGGGGCTCGGGCTGCGCGGTCGCGGCCCTCGCCGTTCAGAATCTCCATGGCCGCTCCCGTGACAGGCCATTCCAGCGCTCGCTCGAAGGTGGGGGGTGGGCGGCCGGCGGCCGCCTCTCGATGGCTGGCTTGAACATGGGAAAGTTCCCGCTCGTGCCGAAGGACTGGTCACTGTGGGCGCCCCCTCCGCCGGGTGCCGCCCGTCGTCGTCCCGGAGCCGGGCGCAGGGTCCGGCACGGGGTCCCGGGAATCGCGTCGCTACCTACATCTCGCCGTGGACTTCAGTAAACTTCGGTGAAGTTCGCTGGCTTCTACAGCAACTTCTAGTTCTGCTTCTGATGTTTGGTCTACCCTCTGAACCCAGCGATAAAGCGGCGGTTCCGACTTTCGCGACCGGACGGTAAGGCGCAGATTCCTGCACCTTCAAGAAGTGTCAGAGAGCAACAAGCTGGGGTTTCACTCGCAACGGGGGGCGGTATGACACCTTTACCAAAGAAGTGAACTTCAGCTGAAGGAGTTTCGGTGGAGCGCGAACGAAACCCGGCCCAGGTCCTCGCCCACCGCTTGCGCAGCCTCAGGAAAGAACACTGGCCCGGCGTGACGATCACGCAGGCGCAGCTCGCCGCGGCATTGGGCGGCGACCAACCGCTCAGCGTCCCGCTCGTCTCCTCGTGGGAATCGGCCGGCAGGCCCAAGATCCCGCCGATTCACAGACTTGAGGCCTACGCCGCCTTCTTCGCCACACACCGTTCCCTCGAAGGCGGAGCTCCGCGTCTGATCGACCCCGCGGAGATGACCGACGAGGAACGCCTGGTCAAAGACGACCTCAAAAGAGAGCTCATGCGACTACGCAGTAACGCGCTGGGGGCCACGTCGGCCCTGCCCGTCCCCGAAGCCGACGGCGAATCGCCGGATCCGGGCCTCTGGACCTTCGGCGACGGCAAGACGATCACGCTCGTCTGCGCCCAGTTGCCACCCGAAATGCTGGCGAAGATGCCCTACAGCGATCCTGCCGATCCCGACTACATCGCCCTCTACAGCTACGCCGACCTCGACTCCCTGTTCGAGTTGCACGGCCACGTCCGGGCGAGCAATCCCACGAGTCAGGTGAACCTGCGGACCGCCCAGTACCTGCGATCCGACGACTACACGAGCCACCTCGTCCTGGTCGGCGGGGTGGACTGGAACGTCGCCACCCGCTCGGCCGTCGACCGGCTCGACCTTCCGGTCGAGCAGGTGACCGACTGGGACACGCCGGAGGGGGCCTACTTCGAGGTCCGCGACGGCGACCAGACCCGCCGTATCCTGCCTCGCCTGGAGCAGACGGACGACGGGCAGATCCTCCACGAGGACGTGGCCCTGTTCGCACGGGCCGTCAATCCCTACAACCACAAACGTACGGTGACCATCTGCAACGGGATGTACGGGAGAGGGACGTACGGCGCCGTCCGCGCGACGACCGACGGCAATTTCCGGGACCGGAACACCGAGTACTTGCGCGACCGGTTCGGCGACAAGCAGACGTTCCTCATCCTCACGCGTGTCCTCGTGGAGAACGGCGCCCCGTTGACACCTGACCTGACCCTCGAAGAGAACAGGCTCTTCGAATGGGCGTCGCCGCAGCAATGACCTCGGCCCTCACTCCGGATCACCACGGCTCGCACCGGCATCTGCTCTGGAATCCCGACGACGCGACTCCGGCACGAGCGCGAATCGACGCCATCATCGTGCCCACCAACCGTGCCCCGGCCCATCTCAGCGAGGCCGCCCGCATCGCGGCCTTATTGCAGTGTCCGCTGGTCACACTGCACAGCGGCAGATACACGAATGCCCGGGAGACGGCGCGAAGGCTGCCCCCGGACACCGATCTGATCGCCATCGACGTCCCCGGCCAGGAGGCTCTGAGGCTTCCTGAATTCGAGACTTCCCGGCTGCTGACCGGCAGGTTCGCACGAAAGACCGACACCAGCGCCAAACGCAACTTCGCGCTGATGCTCAGCCATCTCGTCGGCTGGGAACGCATCCTCTTCCTCGATGACGACATCTCCGTCCAAGCTCCCGAGGACCTCAGAACGGCAGCCGGCCTCCTCGACACCTACAGCGCCGTCGGGCTGTCCATCGGCGGTTTTCCCGACAACTCGGTCGTCTGCCATGCCTACCGTGACGTGGGCGGCGACCAGCAGTCGTTCATCGGCGGCGGTGCCCTCGCCATCGAGGTGACCCGCCACCGCTCGTTCTTTCCCAACATCTACAACGAGGACTGGTTCTACCTGCTCGACGCCAAGGTCGGACTCCGGCAACTCGCGGTGACGGGAACGGTCGTCCAGCAGCCGTACGACCCTTATAGGACTCCCGACCGAGCTCGGGGCGAGGAGATCGGTGACGTTCTCGCGGAGGGAGTGTTCTGGCTCCTCGACCAAGGACGCACCGTAGCCGAGGCGGACCTGCGCCACTGGGCTGACTTCATCGCGCGGCGCGGCAGGTTCATCGACCACGTGCTGCGTCTCGCGCGGGCGTCCACGCTCATCGAGGACGACGGCGAGCGGAAGCGCATGATCGCTGCTTTGCTGGCGGCCAGGGGGCGGCTGGCGCACATCACGCCGGAGTTGTGCCAGGGGTTCATCAAAGCTCTGGCGATTGATCAGGAGCGTTGGCAGCGGCATGTCGACCGGCTTCCCAGGCGTCCGTCGATCGAGGCGGCGCTCAACTCTCTGACGAAGTCCGGTCGGTCACCGCTCGTCCGGCACATCAGCCGGAAAGCGGCGCGGCCCCTGCGGGTGGCCTCCGCCGAAGGCGGCAGGACGGATTAGGCCGTTTCCTAACCTTCGGAGCTGCCGCGGCCGGCCTGCTTCCGGTACACCTCGACGGCGTAGCGGAGCCGGGCGCCGACCAGGAGCGCCTCGTCCTCCGGGCAGCCGAGGAGGCGGGTGACCAGTTCGATGATCTGGTCGTCCGACAGGTCCGGTTCCCGCGCGGCGATCCGCCCGACGATCTCGACCAGTTCGGGCCGCTTGTAGGTGGCGATCGACTGCCCGCGCCTGACCTGCGCCGACCCGGCCGCCGGTTCGCTCGGCCGCCCGCCGGGTCTCCCCCAGAGCGCCGGAATCTCCGCGGGAGGGTCCGCCGGTGGCGGCGGCTCGGCCGGTTCGGACCGGCGAGCACGCCCCGGGGCGTCGAGCCGCCGAGGCGGCCCGAACGGCACGTCCGAACCGCTCTCCGCAGGCCCGCCACCCGGCGCACGCGCATCGAGCCGCGGCGCGTCCAGCCGCCGAGGCGGCAGCCCGCCCCCGGCCGCCTCGCCGGACGCACGCCCCTCACGGTTCCGCGCATCGAGCCGTTGCGGCGGCAGCCCCCGCCCCCGCGGGTCACGCCAACCCTCACCCGCCGGCGCAGCCGGCTCCGGACCCCGCGGCCGCGCACCCGGCCCATCCGCAGGCACCCCGAACGGAACCTCCCGCGAAGTCCCCGGCACAGCCGCCCCCCTACGCGGCGGCGTGGACGGCCCCGCAGGCCGCGAAGCCGGGCCCTGGTCCCGCTCGTCCGGGCGTTGCGGCGGGCCGCTGGTCACCGGCGCGGAGGGGAGCCTGCGCGGCGGTCTGGGCGGCTCTACGGGACGCGGGGGCGGGCTCTGATCCCGGTTGTCCGGGGACTGCGGCGGCCCACTAGAACCCGGTATGGACGGACCCCTGCCCGGCACGACCGGCGACTCGGATGCGCGCGGGCGCGGAGGCTGTTCCGGCTCGTTCGGGTGCTGGGGCGGGCCGCTGGGCACCGGCGTGGACGGGAGTCTGCGCGGTGGTGTGGAG
>NZ_SMKB01000372.1:0-4758 GCF_004348575.1 Actinomadura sp. 7K534 | reverse complement strand
GGGTGGGCGGCGAGGGCCTCGGCCAGGTCGGGCGGGACGACGGCGTCGCGCTGGGCGGTGTAGGCGGCGTCCCACCGGCCGTCGGCCTTCGCGGCGGCGACCTCGGCGAGGCCGGGCGGACGCATCCGCCCGGCGGCGGTCAGCGCCTCCACCCGCTCGACGTTGACCCGCGACCACGGGCTCCCCTTGCGGCGGCGCGAGTACCGCTGCAGGTAGAAGTGCTCGTCGCAGGACTTCCGCTGGCTGTCGATCCACCCGTAGCACAACGCGACGTCCAGCGCCTCGCCGATCGTGACGGAGGTCGCCGCCGACCCCTTCTTGGCGATCTTCAGCCAGGCGCCGCCCTCGCTCTCGTGGTTGGCGGCCAGCCATGCCTCCCACTCGGCGGCGTCCGCGAAGTGCGTCATCGTCCCAGGATGACACTCCGCACCGACAACCGGCGCCTGCGGGGAGCGGGCACGACCGCCCCGAGCAGCGCGGCGACCCCGGCGCGGGCGCCGCGGATGTCCGAGCACGGCGCGAGCCCTCGCCCGGTCGAGGACCAGAACCACGCCCGCCCGTCCGGCCCGGTCCGGACGGTGACGCTCTCCCCGGCGTGCGGGGCGTCCTGCGAGTAGACGTGCAGGATCGGCGGGCGGTAGCGCAGCCGCACCGACCACCCGGCCGCGGCGAGCGCGGCGCCGAGCCGGTCCAGCCGCCCGACGGCGTTCACCACCGCGCCCCTTCGAGCAGCTCCCGGACGTACCACGCCAGCTCCCGCTCCCCGGCCGCCTCGACGAGCAGGGCGCCGTGCCGCGCCGCCGGCCACGGGACCAGGGCCCACCAGCGCCGGGTGGCCTGCCCGTACCAGGTGACGACCCCGGCGTACCGCCACGCCGCGGGCAGGCCGACCACGGTGTCGTCGCACGTCACGGCTCGACCGAGCGCAGGACGTGGACGATGCGGTCGGCCGCGCCGGGAACCTCGTCGACCGGCCCGATCCCCTGGCCCCACGTCCAGCGGAAGACGCGCCCGTCGCTGGTGATGGAGTCGTTGAGGCGCGGCGCGGCGGGGTTGGCGACCGTGAGGCGGTCGTCCCGCAGAGTGGTCCGCCATCCCCGGGAGTCGAGCTCGGCGGCAAGCCGCCCAAGTGCGTAAATCGTGTCCATGACCACGGACGGTAAGCGGAGCAACACTCCGCTTGTTCACAGGCGTGAACTCAGCGCAAGTCGGTGCCGGAAGGCGGGTCCGTGCAGCCCACCTACCGTTTCGGGTCAGTGCGGGAGCCCCATCCGGGAGGCGAGTCCGCGCAGCTCCCGTCCGACCGAGGCGCCGTGCGCCTGGGTCAGCATCACCGCGACGGTCTCACCGACCGCGGCGGAGTTGCGGATCTTGTGGGGCGCGACCTTTTCTGCGCGCAGGAGCCAGCGCTGCGCCTCGTGCCTGGTCTTCTTGTCGCGTGCCAGGCCGCGGCCCACGTCGGCGAGGAACGCCGCGTGCCGTCCACGGCGGGGCCGGAGCCTGGCCTCGTCCACGGAGGCGGCCAGCCGGAGAAGGTCGCCGCCGCTCTCGCCGCGTTCGGTGGCCAGGGCGATCCGCCACGCTCCGACGTTGGAGGCCGAGAACGCGCCCCAGTTCTCGCCGGGGGTGTCCGGCGTGCGTCCGGCCAGGCCCGCCGCCTGGTCCAGCCAGTGTCCGGCCCGTTCGTAGTCGCAAGCCACGGTGGCGGTCATGGACGCCGCCAGGGTCAGCATGCCCAGCACCTGGACGCCAAGGTCGTCGCGGGCGTGGGGTTCCAAGCGGTCGGCGGCCTCTTCGGCGGCGGCGAGCGTGCGTTCCCGCGTCGTGGTCGGCATGGTGTGGATGCGCAGGGACGCGGCCTTGCCCGTGCTGACGGGGTCGTCGAGTATCCGCGCCGCCTCGTCCGCCCGCATGGCGGCGATGTGCGCGAGGTCCCCGTAGCCCAGGTCCTTGCTTGTGAACGTCGCGGTCTGGAACGCCTCGATGAGCGTCTGCAGCGCGAGCCGGTGGGCGGCCTCGTCGGCGGGCGCGCATGCATGGACGTGCAGCTCGTCCAGGAGCGCGGGCAGCCTCTCCCCCACCTCGGTGTGCTGGTACTCGCTGCGGTCGATGCGCTCCATCTCCGCGACGAGTTCGCTCAGCGGGCGCGCCCGGTCGGTCGCCGGCGCGGTCAGGGTGTTGGTCAGCAGCGCCGCCCGGACCGCCGGGACGGTGGCGTGCGGCGCCGCCTGCACCGGGTCGGCGGTGAGGTGGGGCGCTCCGACCAGGTCGGTCTCCGACACGCGCAGGGTCTTGGCCAGGGCCGAGATGTGCGAGCGTCGGTCGAGGGCACGCTGCCCGCGTTCGGCCATGGACAGGAAGGACTTGGACAGGCCGGCCTGGCCGGCGAGCTGGTCGAGGGTCATGCCGCGCCAGCGGCGCAGGGCGCGCAGGCGGGCCCCGATGGTGGTCTCGTCGTGCACGTCGCACCTCCTCGTCGGCCCCCGCCCCTTAGGCTACGGCGGCACGGGAATGCACGTCAGGGCAAGCGACGGGCGAACCGACGCGGCCGGCCCGCGGCGCGGAGGCCCCGGGGAGGGAGTGACATGGTCAGCGACAACGCCGACCGGCTGGCGGTGCTCATCGACGCCGACAACGCCCAGGCGGCGATGATCGAGGGGCTGCTGGCGGAGGTCGCCAAGTACGGAACCGCCCATGTCAAGCGCGCCTACGGCGACTGGACGGGGACGAGCCTGCGGAGCTGGAAGGAGCATCTGCTCGACCAGTCGATCCAGCCGGTGCAGCAGTTCGCCTACACCACCGGGAAGAACGCCACGGACGCGGCGATGGTCATCGACGCGATGGACCTGCTGTACTCCGACCGGTTCGACGGGTTCTGCCTGGTGTCCAGCGACAGCGACTTCACCCGGCTGGCCGCGCGGATCCGCGAGTCGGGCCTGACCGTGTACGGGTTCGGGGAGCGCAAGACGCCCAAGCCGTTCGTGGCGGCGTGCGACAAGTTCATCTACATCGAGAACCTGATCTACGACCAGGTCTCGGCCGAGCCCGAGGCGGTGGCGCTCAAGGCCGCGCCGCCGTCGTCGGCGGCGGCGCTGAAGCAGGACTCGGCGCTGGTGAACCTGCTGCGCAACGCCGTGGAGGGCGCGTCCGACGAGGACGGGTGGGCGGCGCTGGCGTCGGTGGGGCACATCATCACCAAGCAGCGTCCCGAGTTCGACTCCCGCAACTACGGCTACGCCAAGCTCAGCGACCTGATCGCGGCGACGACGCTGTTCGAGATGGACCGCCGCAGCCCCGGCGACGGCAAGTCCAAGATCCTCTATGTGCGCGACAAGCGGCGCCAGGCCCGCCGTCCCGGCTCCTGAAACCTATAACTGTTCCTTCTGGTCTCTAGAAGCTCCATCTCTTTGACTTCTGCCATGGGCGGCGCCGACGATGGAGATGACTGAGACCGGATGCAGGGGGAATCATGACCGAACGCGAGAAGGCGATGCGGCCGGAGGACATCACCCGCCTGTTCGTGGAGCGCTCCAACGCCGGGGACGCGGCGGGGGTCGCGGCGCTCTACGAGGCGGACGCGGTGCTGGCCTATCCGCCGGGCGCGACGACGGTGGGGCGCGAGGCGATCCGGGAGCTGTGGGAGCGGGTGCTGGAGAACCGGCCGCGTTTCGAGCCGGAGGAGCCGCTGCCGACGCTGGTCAGCGGGAACCTCGCGCTCACCTCGACGCCGCCGCGGGACGGGGCCGGCGCCCGCGCGCAGGTCGCGCGGCGCCAGCCCGACGGGAGCTGGCTGCGCGTCCTGGACCAGCCCGAGTTCGTCGCACCGCGGTAAGAGAAAAAATTCGGCCGGGGATGTCGAGGTGGCCGCGGTCGGGTCCGTCCTCTGGGTGAGGCGCCCGAGATGGGGCGCGACCGGAGAAAGGACGGGGCCATGGGAGCACCTGTGGTGCACTTCGAGATCCTCGGCGCGGACCCGGCGGGGCTGCGCGCCTTCTACGGAGGGCTGTTCGGCTGGGAGTTCCAGGTCGGCGACGCCGCCACCGCGGAGGTGTCGCGGCCGGGCGGCTACGGGTTCGTCCGGCAGGGGGCGGCGGAGATCGCCGGCGGTGTCGGCGGCGGCGACGGGTTCGGGCCGCGCGTGCTGTTCTACGTCGGCGTGGACGACGTGGAGGCGGCGCTGGCCCGCGCGGAGAGCCTCGGCGGGACGCGCCGGATGGGCCCGGAGCCGCGGACGGGCGGCGACTTGCGCGTGGGGTGGTTCGCCGACCCCGAGGGCAACGTCGTCGGCGTCGCCGGCCCGCCGGTCGTAGGGTGAGCGGGAGGGGGACGCGATGAAGTACCTGCTGCTGATCTACAGCAACGCCGAGAACTGGGAGCATCCGCTGTTCCTGCGCGACCCGGCGTTCCTGGCGCTGCCGGCCGAGGAGCGCGACGCGCTGGCGGCGCGGGCCGAGGAGCTGTTCACCGAGATCTCCGAGTCGGGCGAGCTGGTGGCCGGGACGGCGCTGGGCGATCCGGTGACGGCGCGGACGATGCGGGTGCGCGACGGGGTGCCGGTGGCGACCGACGGCCCGTTCGTGGAGACCAAGGAGCAGCTGGCCGGGTACGTGGTGGTGGACTGCGACTCCCCGGAGCGGGCGGCGGAGATCGCGGCGCGGATTCCCGACGCGCGGTTCGCGGCGGTGGAGGTGCGCCCGGTGATGACGGCGTCCGGCCTGGAGATGTGAGCGGGCCCGGGGATGTGAGCGGGGCGGGGGG
>NZ_SMKB01000371.1:0-4777 GCF_004348575.1 Actinomadura sp. 7K534 | reverse complement strand
CGTCAGATGTGTATCAGCGACAGCCCCGAATACTCCGCCCCCGAATGCACCAACCCCCGCGACGCCGTCATCTGGGACAAGGCCGGAGAACGCGTCATGGCCGACGCCGCACAGCGCGCCGCCATGGTCCCCGGCACCCACCCCATCCAGCTCTACAAGAACAACACCGACAACAAGGGCGCCTCCTACGGCTGCCATGAGAACTACCTCATGCGCCGCGAGACCCCCTTCGCCGACATCGTCCGGCACCTCACCCCCTTCTTCGTCTCCCGCCAGGTCGTCGCGGGCGCCGGCCGCGTCGGCATCGGCGTCGACGGCCGCGGCGACGGCTTCCAGATCAGCCAGCGCGCCGACTTCTTCGAGGTCGAGGTCGGCCTGGAGACCACCCTCAAGCGCCCCATCATCAACACCCGCGACGAACCCCACGCCGACCCCGAGAAGTACCGCCGCCTGCACGTCATCATCGGCGACGCCAACATGGCCGAGCTGTCCACCTACCTCAAGCTCGGCACCACCTCGCTCGTCCTCGCCATGATCGAGGACGGCTTCCTCACCGTCGACCTCTCCGTCGACATGCCCGTCGCGGCACTCCGGGCCATCTCCCACGACCCGTCCTGCAAGCACCTCCTCACGCTCCGCGACGGACGCAAGATGACCGCCGTCCAGCTCCAGATGGAGTACCTCGAGCAGTCCCGCAAGTACGTCGAGGACCGCTTCGGCGCCGACGTGGACGAGATGACCAAGGACGTCCTCGACCGCTGGGAATCGGTCCTGCACCGCCTCGGCGAGGACCCCATGCAGCTCTCCCGCGAACTCGACTGGGTCGCCAAGCTCGCCCTCCTGGAGGGCTACCGCACCCGCGACAACATCGACTGGTCCCACCCGCGCCTGCAGCTCGTCGACCTCCAGTACAGCGACGTACGCCCCGACAAGGGCCTCTACAACCGCCTCGTGGCCCGCGACCGGATCGAACGCGTCGTCACCGAGGCGCAGGTCGAGGCCGCCGTCGAGGACCCGCCAGAGGACACCAGGGCCTACTTCCGGGGCCGCTGCCTGCGCCAGTACGCCGACTCCGTCGCGGCCGCCTCCTGGGACTCCGTCATCTTCGACGTCCCGGGCCGCGAGTCCCTGCAGCGCGTCCCCACCCTGGAGCCCCTGCGCGGCACCAAGCAGCACGTGGGGCCCCTCCTGGACCGCTGCCGCACGGCGGCCGACCTGGTGGCCACCCTCACCGGTCAGAGCTGACCCGGACCCGCCGAGCCCCGGGCGACGCGCGTGTGTCGTCCGGGCTCTTGAACGTGCCCATTGGATAGCGTGACTATCGAGTCCTATCGCACCGCTGACCTGCACCGATGGGCGAGGTCTCGGTTTCGTGACTGCTATGCCCGTTTCAGTGGGCGGTGGACCGGCGATAACCCGAGCAAGTCCCCGGCCCCCCGGGCACGGCGGCGGCGAAACGGATTTCAAGATCCGCTAACCGCCGAAGATCGGGGATAGGGTCGGAAGGACCGGCAGAGCGGAGGTACGAGATGGCCACGAAGGACACCGGCGGTCAGAAGCAGACCACCCGGCGCACGGAAGAGGTCGAGGAGACCGAGGCCACGACCACCGAGGACGTGCAGGAGCGCCAGGAGGCGCTCACCGACGACGTGGACTCAATTCTGGACGAAATCGACGAAGTTCTCGAAGAGAACGCAGAAGACTTCGTCCGTTCGTATGTCCAAAAAGGTGGGGAATGATACGAAATGTCCGATTCGCTCGGACATTGAGTAGGTCCCATTTCTGGGCAATTCCCACATAACATAAAGCGGCCGTAGATACATGGGCGGGACCGGTAAGGTCCCGCCCATGTATTCGAAACGATGTTCGGACTGCGGTGAAGTCAAACCCGCCACGGAGTTCTGGAAGCTCAACTCCTCCAAGGACGGCCTGGCGTACTACTGCAAGGCCTGTTTCGGTTTGCGGAACGGCCGCTCATATCGGAAGAAGCAGGCGGTGCTGGGCAATGAGCCGCGGGCCTACCGCAGGCACTCGGACGTACCGGCGGGCATGAAGTACTGTCCGCGTTGCCGGGAGCAGAAACCGGTCGCCGAATTCGGAAGGAACCGCTCGAAGAAGTCCGGGCTGGCCGCCTATTGCCGCCCCTGTCACACGGAGACCGGTGTGGAGAACCGGCGGCGCAATCACGGGAGCGAGCGGAACTACCTTCTGAAGCTGCGCTACGGCGTGACCGAGGAAGAGGTCGAGCGGATGATCGCCGAGCAGGGCGGCATCTGCGTCATCTGCCTCCGGTCGGAGGCGAAGCACGTCGACCACGACCACACGACCGGGCTCGTCCGCCGCATCCTGTGCTTCAAGTGCAACGGCGGGCTCGGCCAGTTCGAGGACGATCCGGAGCGGCTGCGACTCGCGGCGGAGTATCTGGAGTTGGACGGCTCGCACGCGCGAAGGCTGGAACTCGAAACCGGCGCGAGGATGTTCGGCGGTCCGGAGCGGATGCGTACGGATCCTGGGTGGCGGAAGAGGTCGGAGTCGGCCGCGTCCGCGAGGCACTACCACCTCCGGCAGAAGTACGGGATCAACGACGGGGACGCCGGCTGGATGCTGGAGATGCAGGGCGGCCTCTGCGCCGTCTGCTTCGACTTCCCGGCGAGGCATGTCGACCACGACCATGACAGCGGTGCTGTGAGGGGTATCGCGTGCCATGGGTGCAACACCGGCATGGGGCAGCTCTGCGACGACCCGGTCGTCCTCCGCCGTGCGGCGGACTACCTGACGGGCGGCTTGGTCGTGTCCGTCCCGGCTCCTGAGGGCGGGACGCGCTTGTCGTTCACCGTCCCGGAGGTGGATCCGGCGGGAGTGCCTCACGGCGGCTGGGCGGCGTACTGGGAGGCGGACGGGCGGCACCGCAAGGCGAATCCGCACGTTGGGGTGGTGCGCACGGGGCCCGTCTGGGTGGAGTGAGCGCGGGGAGCGCGTGCCGGGGTTCGCCGTGGGCTGACTCGGCCGGGGATCATGCGGCATGCGCGCGGGCGACCTTGAACAGTAGGGTCGTACTCGTCCGCGCCGGTGGAGGTCGTGAGGGCCGGCGCCATTGTGGAGGGGAAGGGAGTCGCGTGGCGTCCCACGAATCGCATACCGGGCGTCTGCCGGGGTTGTTCGCTAACCCGGACATGTCGTCGTTCACGGAGTTTCTCGGGGCGTACTCGCCGGGGTCGCTGCCGGGTGGGCGGACGCCGCCGGCGTCGCGGGCGGGGGACGACATCCCGCACGGGACGACGATCGTGGCGGTGACCTTCCCCGGCGGTGTGGTGATGGCGGGTGACCGGCGGGCGACGGCGGGGCACGTGATCGCGCAGCGGGACATCGAGAAGGTGTTCCGGGCGGACGAGTTCTCGGCGATCGCGATCGCGGGGACGGCCGGCATCGGCATCGAGATGGTGCGGTTGTTCCAGGTGGAGCTGGAGCACTACGAGAAGCGCGAGGGCCGGACGCTGTCGGTGGAGGGCAAGGCGAACCGGCTGGCGACGATGGTGCGGCAGAACCTGGCGATGGCGATGCAGGGGCTGGCGGTGGTGCCGCTGTTCGCGGGCTATGACGAGGAGCGGGACGAGGGGCGGATCTTCTCGTACGACCCGGCGGGGGGCCGGTACGAGGAGCGGGACTTCCACTCGGTGGGCTCGGGGTCGGTGTTCGCGCGGGGTGCGCTGAAGAAGCTGTACCGGCCGGATCTGTCGGCGGAGGACGCGGGGCTGGTGTGCGTCCAGGCGCTGTACGACGCGGCGGACGACGATTCGGCGACCGGCGGGCCCGATCTGACGCGCCGGATCTTCCCCGTGGTGGCGTCAGTGACGTCGGACGGGTATCGCCGACTGGGCGAGGACGAGGTGGGCGCGCTGGCGCAGGCCGTCGTCGATGGACGTTACGACTCGCCGGGCGGTCCGACCGCCCCGCTGCGATAGAAGGGATCCAGACCGGTGTCCATGCCGTTCTATGTGTCGCCCGAACAGCAGATGAAGGACAAGGCGGATTACGCGCGGAAGGGTATTTCGCGTGGCCGCAGTGTCGTGGTGCTGCAGTACGACGACGGCATCCTGTTCGTGGCGGACAATCCGTCGCGGGCGCTGCACAAGATCAGTGAGATTTACGACCGGATCGCGTTCGCGGCGGTGGGGAAGTACAACGAGTTCGAGAATCTGCGGCTCGGCGGGGTCCGGTACGCGGACATCAACGGGTACCAGTACGACCGCCGGGATGTGACGGCGCGGGGGCTGGCGAACGTGTACGCGCAGTCGCTGGGGACGATCTTCACGGAGACGAACAAGCCGTACGAGGTGGAGCTGGTCGTCGCGGAGGTGGGCGATGACGCGGAGACGGACCAGATCTACCGGTTGACGTTCGACGGTTCGGTGGCGGACGAGCACGGCTATGTGGCGATGGGCGGTCAGGCCGATGCGGTGGCGGAGTCGCTGAAGGACGGCTACCGGGAGGGTTCGTCGCTGTCGGACGCGTTGCGGACGGCGGTGCGTGCGCTGGAGGCGCAGGATTCGGACCGGCATCTGGAGGCGACGTCGCTGGAGGTGGCGGTGCTGGACCGCAATCGTGAGCATCGGCTGTTCAAGCGGCTGGCGGCGGCGCGGATCGGTGAGCTGCTGGCGGAGAGCGAGGGCGGCGAGCCGGGTGTGGCCGGTTCGGGCGCGGGTTCGGATGCGGGGTCGGACGCCGGGGGCGGTGAGGACTGAGTTCCTCGTCCGGTGGCGCCGCCGCGGTGGTGGGC
>NZ_SMKB01000370.1:0-4789 GCF_004348575.1 Actinomadura sp. 7K534 | reverse complement strand
GGGGTGGGATTGGTGGGAGGCTTGGGCGCATCTGATCAATTGCTGCTTGTGAACGGGCGGCGTCCCTGTGCTGTGGTTGGGGCTGCTCGGTTGCGTTGCCATGATCCCGCTGTGGCGGGGGTTCATCACGAGGAGTAAACGCTCCACATGACGTGGTTCGAATCCGTTGTCCTTGGGCTTGTCCAGGGGCTTACCGAGTTCCTGCCGATCTCCTCCTCGGCGCACTTGCGGCTGACGGCGGTGGCTGCGGGGTGGCGTGATCCGGGGGCGGCGTTCACCGCGGTCACGCAGATCGGGACCGAGACGGCGGTGCTCGTCTACTTCCGCAAGGACATCGCCCGGATCGTCACGGCCTGGGCTCGCTCGCTGGTGCGCAAGGAGGCCCGCGGGAGTGTCGACGCGAAGATGGGCTGGCTGGTGATCATCGGCTCGGTGCCGATCGGGGTGCTCGGCCTGACGCTCAAGGACTACATCGAGGGGCCGTTCCGCGATCTTCGGCTGATCGCGTGCACGCTGATCGGTCTCGCGATCGTGCTGGCGCTCGCCGACCGGTATGCCGCGCGCAACGCGGAGCGGGCTGAGGCCACGGGGCGGCACCGTGCGAACCGGCCGGTCAAGGACCTGGATGATCTGACGGTCCGGGACGGGCTGATCTACGGGCTGTGCCAGTCGCTCGCGCTGATCCCCGGGGTGTCGCGGTCGGGCGCCACGATCACCGGTGGGCTGTTCCTCGGGTACGACCGCGCGGCGGCGGCGCGGTACTCGTTCCTGCTCGCCATCCCGGCCGTGCTGGCGTCCGGTGCGTACGAGCTGACGGAGATCGGCGAGCCCGGCAGCCATGTTGACTGGGGACCGACGATCCTGGCCACCCTCGTCGCCGGCCTGGTGGGCTATGCCGTGATCGCCTGGTTCATGAGGTTCATCTCCACCAGGAGCTTCATGCCGTTCGTCATTTACCGCATCGCCCTCGGCCTCACCGTGCTGGCGCTGGTCTGGTTCGGTGCGCTCGACCCGTTCGCGGGCGGCGTCAACGGGTGATTTCCGTGGTTGTCCGGAGGTGGCCGGGCGGTCGTACAGGGTTCAATCGTTCTTGGATGCGGGGGGCTTCTAGGATGTCCCGGCCTGACGGTGCTGTCAGGCCGGGTGAAAGGGCGGTGCGGGGTGGCTCAGCTGGCCATTGCGAAATCGTTCATGCCGCAGTACGCCAAGCTGGAGCCGAAGGTGCGCAAGGGCGTGGACGCGGCCATCGGGAAGTTCGCGGAGCATACGCACGCGGGGCTGCATCTGGAGAAGCTCAACGCCGCCAAGGATTCGCGGATCCGGACGATACGGATCGACCAGTTCTGGCGCGGGGTGGTGCTGGCGCCGGAAAAGGGGGACGTGTACTGCCTGCTGACGGTGATGCCCCATGACGACGCGATCAACTGGGCCACGAGCAGGAAGTTCTCCGTCAACCAGGCGCTCGGTGTTTTCGAGGTTCGGGATCAGGTCGCCCTGGACGAGATGTCCCCCGCGTTGGAGAAGGCCGCCGAGGGGACCGGTTACCGGCTGCTCGAGCATGTCTTCGACAAGGACCTGCTGCGGCTGGGGATCGATGAGGAACTGATCCCGCTCGTCCGGCTGCTGACGGAGGACGCGCATCTCCAGGCGATGGAGAGGCTGCTGCCGGAGCCGCAGTACATCGCGTTGCTGGCGCTGGCGCAGGGCATGAATCCGCAGCAGGCCTGGGAAGAAGTCGCCAAGACATTGGCGGTGGAGGAGAAGCCGGCCGACGTCGATCCCGAAGACCTGGTGGCGGCCATGCGCCGGTCGCCCGGGCAGGTCGTTTTCGTGAACGGGCCGGAGGAATTGCGGGAGATCCTCGCGCATCCCTTCGACACCTGGCGGATCTTCCTCCATCCGGTGCAGAGGCGGGTAGCGCTCCGGCCGTCCTACAGCGGGCCCGCGCAGGTGACGGGTGGCGCCGGGACGGGGAAGACCGTTGCTGCGCTTCATCGGGCGAAGTTCCTCGCGTCCCAGGGCAGGCGAATTCTGCTGACCACTTTCACGCGGAACCTCACGGAGGCCCTGGAGAGGCAGCTCGCGCTGCTCGTGGACGATCCGGAAGTGCGGGAACGGGTCTATGTCAAGAACGTGGATTCCATTTCCTACGAGATGGTGGGAAGGCATCGACGGCCCGGTGTCGCGGGGCCCGATGTGCTCGATCCGCTCTGGGAGGAGGCCGCGGATGGGACGCCGTTCTCGCCTTCGTTCCTGAGCCGGGAATGGGAGCAGATCATCCTGGCGCAAGGTCTGGAGACCGAGGAGGAGTACCTCGCGTGCACCCGGACCGGGCGCGGGGTTCCGCTGGGCAAGGCGCAGCGGGCGGTGGCGTGGCGTTCCATCCGGCATGTGGTGGACGCGCTGGCCGCCGAAGGGAGATCGACGTTTCCACAGCTCGCCAATGAGGCGGCGGAACTGGTGCGCGGCCCCGAATACGACCACGTGATCATCGACGAGGCCCAGGACATCCATACCGCGCAGTGGCGGCTGCTGCGGCGGCTCGTGGCCGAGGGGCCCGATGACCTGTTCATCGTCGGGGATCCGCATCAGCGGATCTACGACAGCCATGTGTCATTGACGAGCCTCGGGATCAATGTGCGGGGCCGCAGTACGAAGCTGAAGCTGAATTACCGCACCACGCAGGAGATCCTGGCCTGGTCGGTGCCGCTGCTCGGATTGTCGCCGGCACAAGGGCTCGATGATTCGGCGGACACTCTCGACGGCTACCGGTCCCCCATTCATGGGCGGCGCCCGGTGGTGAAGGGGTATCCGGACCGGGACACGGAACTGGACGGGCTCGTCGAGCAGGTGCGCGCCTGGCTGGAGGCCGATGTCGAGCCGAGCGCGATCGGGGTCGCGGCCCGGTATCTGTGGGTGGCGCGGAAGGCGGCGAAGCGGCTTAAGGAAGAGGGCATCACCGCGTATCAGGTGCCCAGTAAGTCGCCGGGCGTGCAGGTCGGGTCCATGCACAAGATGAAGGGCCTGGAGTTCCGGTGTATGGCGGTCATCGGGGTGGACGAGAAGTCGATGCCGGCGGCCAAGGCCATCACGCCGGAGGACGAGGACCCGAAGGCTCACGCGCAGGACATCCAGAAGGAACGGTGCCTTCTGTTCGTGGCCTCCACGCGGGCCAGGGACCATCTGTACGTGTCGTACCCGGGTTCGCCTAGCCCGTTCCTGCCTGGTTGAGGTCTTCCAGGAGGGTGCGGAGGACGGGTATCTGCGGATGGTCGTCGCCGTAGAGGGCGGTCAGATCGGACAGGAGTTCGGTGAGCTCCTTGCGGGCTCGGCCTGTGTCGCCTGTGGCGAGCTGTAGGCGTGCTATCCGTTCACGGACGCGCAAGGTCAGGTTGTCGTAGGGACTGCCGCCCGAAACGTCGTCCAGGAGCTCCTGGAGATGGCTGAGGGCGGTACCGGTGGCGCCCAGGTGGGCCTGGCACACCGCTTCCTGTTCGCGGCAGTTCAGGACGTCGGGGTCATCGGGGCCGTACCACTCGGCCAGCGTGACGGCGGCGGCACGGTAGGCGTGGACGGCCCGGCGGTAGTCGCCGCAACGGAAGAGCACGTCGGCGAGGTCCAGGCGTAGCCCCATGTACTCCGGGTCTTCGTCACCGAGAACCAGGCGGGCCGGCTCGGTCAGCTCGGAGAGGAGTTCCGCCGCCTGGGTGTAGCGGCCTTCGTCGGCAAGGGCACCTGCTTCCGCGCGCGCTTGGACGACCTCGTCGAAGGTGGGTAGCGCGCCGCGTTCGCCGGGTGCTTCGGTACGCGCAGCCGTGCCGTTGAGCCGAATCCGGCTGACTGCCTTGGCGTACAGGTGTTGGTGGGGGATCGTGTCGACGATGCCTGGGAGAGGTTCCAGGGCCGTGACGAATTGCAGTAGGCGCTGGTAGACCTCGTCTGCACTCGCCGGGCGGTCGGCCGGTTGTTTGGCGAGGAGTTGCAGGACGAGTGCGTCCAGGCCAAGCGGGACGTCGGGTCGCGACCGGCTGGGTGGGGTCGGGTCCTCGTCTTCGTGGCGGCGCAGCACCTCGTAGGGAGTGTTGCCTGGGAAGACGACGTGTCCGGTGAGCATCTCGTACAGGACGCAGCCGAGGGAGTACAGGTCGCTCTGCGGGCTTGGCGTGCCGTACACCTGCTCCATGGCCGTGTACCCGGGCGTGTAGGGCGCGCCAAGGCCGGTGGTGATCCGCCTGACGTCGCCGGGGCCGAGGCCCACCGCGGCACCGAAATCGAGGACCTTGAGCGAGCCGTCCGGGCACAGCATCAGGTTGCTGGGCTTGAGGTCCCTGTGCACCAGAGGGCGGCGGTGCGCGACGTTGAGGACGGCGCATACCTGGGCGGCAATGAGCGCGGCCCACGAGATGGAGAGCCTTTCCTCCGCGTCCAGGACGTGGTCCACCGTGACACCCTCGACGTACTGCATCACGAGGTAGAAGCAACCTTCGTGGCTGCCGAAGTCGTAGACGGTCGGGACACCCGGATGCTCGAACCAGGCCGTGCTGCGGGCCTCCTGCTCGAACCGCGCGACGAGCGACTCGTCCGAGACCCGGGTGAACTTGACCGCGAGGCGCCGGTCGAGGAAGCGGTCGTAGGCGCGCCACACCTCGCCCATCCCGCCGCGCCCGATCGCCTGATCGAGCTCGTACCGCTCGCGCTCTCCGAGGAGATCGCCCCGCCGCACCACGCACCCCCTTCGGACCGTGCCCGCAGCGTACTCCGGGCGAGCGGGGGTCAGCTCGGGGGGCGG
>NZ_SMKB01000036.1:0-43831 GCF_004348575.1 Actinomadura sp. 7K534 | reverse complement strand
GGGTCGGCCGGGGCCGTGCTGGCGGGGCGTCGCGCGCCCCGGGCGGAGGGCGGCGCGGCCGAGCGCCGGGCCGCGCTGTCGGAGGTCGAGGACGTCCTTCGCCGGGTGACGGCCGAGGACACCGCGGGGGACGAGGAGATCCTCGGCCGGGTGCCGGACGACCCGATGGCGCGGGCCGTGCTGGACGCGACGCTGGATTCGTCGGCCCATCTGGTGCCCGTGCGCGGGCCGGACGGCAACGTGGCCGACTTTCTCTATGTGGCCCTCAACGAGGGCGCCCGCGACATGTTCGGCCGCGGCAGGGAGGAATTGACCGGGCAGCGGCTCCTGCAGACCGATCCGGGGACGGTGCAGAGCGGGCTGTTCGACGATTACATCGAGGTCCTGGAGACCGGGACCAGTTTGGAACGTTCCTCCATTCCCTATACGACCGCCCAGCGCGGCCTGTCGCGCTCGTCCCGGACGAGCGTGCGGTGCGTGGCGGTCCCGACCGGCATCTGCCTGACCTGGCGGTACCACCATGCCGAGGACCGGACCGTGCGGCGGCTGGAGCGGGTCGAGCGGCTCGCCCTGGTGGGGTTCGGCGAGTGGGACCTCGCCACGGGTGAGGCGGACTGGACGCCGCAGATGCTGGCCAACTACGGGCTCGGCCCCGAAGAGGTGCCGCCGTCGCCGCACGACCTGCCGAAGGCCGTGGCCGAGGACGATCTCCCACTGGTGGAGGAGGCCGTCCAGACGATGTTCTCGCGCCGGGAGCCGGTGGAGGCCGAGCACCGCGTGATCGGCCCGGACGGCGCCCCGCGGCACCTCTGGATGTTCGCCGAGCCGGTGCTGGGCGACTCCGGGCTGCCGGTCTCGATCAACATCGTCTCGCAGGACATCACGCGGCGGCGCGGGGTGGAGCGGGCGCTGGCCGAGACCCGGCGGCAGATGCTGAAGCAGCAGGAGCGGATGGCGCAGGAGCGGCGGGTGGCGGTGACGCTGCGCCGCGCGATTCTGCCGGACGAGGACGAGTCCGAGCGGCTGCCGGGCCTGATGACGGCGATCCGCAGCCTGGCGGCGGAGAGCACCGCCCGCATCGGCGGGGACTGGTACGCGACCCGCGCGCTGGCGGACGGGCGCGCGCTGTTCGCCATCGGGGACGCGGCCGGGCACGGGCTGCCCGCCGCCGCGGCGATGGCGCGCAGCCGCAACGGGCTGCTGGGCCTGGCCTGCACGGGCGAGCCCGCGGGACGGCTGGTGGGCTGGCTGAACGAGCTGGTGGGCACCATGGACCCGACGGCGACGGGGACCGCCATCGTCGCCGTCTTCGACCCGGGCCGGCGGGTGATGGAGTGGACGTGCGCCGGCCATCCGCCGCCGATCCTGATGCGGGGCGGCCGGGCGGAGCGCCTGGAGGTCGTCCGCGACCCGATGCTCGGCGCGATGACGGACTGGGAGTACACGACGATCACCACCCAGCTCGACCAGGGCGACGTCATCTTCCTGTACACCGACGGGCTGGTGGAGCGCAGGGACGCCGACCTGGACGACCGGATCAACCGCCTCACCGACATCCTGCAGGACTCCTCCACCCGGCCGGAGCTGGTGCTGGACGAGGTCCTGGCCCGCATGGAGCACGACAGGGCGGCCGACGACACCACGCTCTTCGCCGTCCGCGTGGAGTGAGGAGCGTCATGTTCGGGGGCGGGAGAACCGCCTCGTGTGATGTGCACCACGCGTAACCGGGGGTGAAGACGGCCGGTACGTGGCGGACCGCCATGTGCCGGCCGTCGTCGTCCCCGGGTCCTTTACCTTTCCCCGGATGCCGGGAGGCCCCTGCTGGCAGGGGCTGTGGCCGGTCGACCGGTGATCGGGAAGACATCGGGTCCTTACGCTGTTGGTGGTGTCTTGGAAGGTCTTTGAGCAGGCAAGACGGTGTTTTGTCCGCGATTTGCGTTCCTTGAGAACGTTGATACCTTCTATCCGAATCACGCAGCGCACCCCATGCGTTGCCACCGGCCGCCCATGTCGCGGCCGAGGATCGCGGAGCGGATCCCGCACGCGATGCGCGCCAGACGATGCGCGCCCCCTCACCGAGATCAGTCGCTGAGATAAATCCGAACAGTCAGCACCGCGCCCGCGGTGCGAGGCCGAGTCCGTCCGGTCGAATCCGACCGGCACGGAGCCGGGGACCCAGGTTCCAGGGGTGAATCGGCGCGTCCGAGAGTCGCGCCGTAGGGCTGCTTCCATGCCCGAATCCGTCAGCTAACCCGGTAGGCGTCATGGAAGACAAGGAGATTCCCTGCATGACCGGTCGTTTCAATCGACTTTCCATGGACAACATCACCGCCGAGGACAAGGCGGTCGGCGCCGCGGTAGGCGCGGTGCTCGCGGGGGCCGTCGGGCTCGCGCTCATCAACCCCCTCGCCGGCGACGCGTCGGCGGAGACCACTGCCCAGGCGGCCGCCAAGAACGGCTCCGTCGCGGCGAGCGTCTCGAACCAGTCGAACCAGTCGAGCGGCTCCACCGCCCTCTCGGCCGCCGAGGCGCGCAAGATGGGCTACAAGGTCCCGCCGCGCGACGTGGACCCGTCCGAGGTCATCAAGCTGGCCGAGAAGCAGGTCGGCATCTCGGAGGGCCGGGGCGGCCAGACCAAGTACCACGACTGGTTCGTGTCGACCCCGCACGCCAAGGCCACCGCCAAGCGTGACGGCGGGTTCTCGGTCAAGGCCTACAACGGCGCGCAGTGGTGCAACATGTTCGTGTCGTGGCTGGGCGCCCAGACCGGTGTGAAGAACATGGGCTGGGACGCCTACACCGTCCAGCACGCCTCCTGGTTCAAGGAGACCGGGCGCTGGGGCCAGAAGGCCAAGCCGGGTTCGGTCGTGTTCTTCGACTGGGACCGCGGTTCCAGCATCGGCGCCATCGACCACGTCGGGATCGTCGTCAAGGACAACGGCAACGGCACCGTCAGCACCATCGAGGGCAACACGAACGACAAGGTGGAGAAGAAGGTCCGCAGCAAGTCCGTGATCGTGGGTTACGGCTACCCCGACTACAAGGCCTGATCCACCGCACGGCCACGTCCGTGCTCCACGCGGTTCCGCGTCGATCGGAAGGCGCCCGGCAGTCCTGCCGGGCGCCTTCTGGCGTTCCCGGGCCGGGTGCCCCTTCTCTCCGCGGAAGTCGGGTAATGCCAACCATTGACAGCCTTTGATCGCTCTTGGACCTCAGCGCGGCGTTCCTGGAAAGGAATCCGTGCACGCGCGTCCGACCGGCGCCTGGAAGGGAGCGTCCACGAGCGGGAAGGCCGGGGTCGGGCGCCTTCGCCGGAGGTCCGGGGGCTCCCGGAGCCGAAGCCGCGGGGGGATGTCAGTGCGCCCGGATCTGAGTGTGGTCGTGATCGCCTACAACGATGCGCGGAGGCTGCCGCGCGCGGTCGCGTCGGCGCTGGGGCAGTCGCTGGGCGGTGTCGAGACGGTCATCGTCGACGACGCGAGCACCGACGGCACGGCGGAGGTCGCCGACCGGATCGCCGCCGCGCACCCCGGCCGCGTCCGGGCCGTGCACCTGCCGTCCAACTCCGGCGGCTGCGGCCGGCCGCGCAATGCGGGCGTCGAGGCGTCCACCGGCCGGTACGTGATGTTCCTCGACAGCGACGACCTGCTGGACCGGCACGCCTGCCTGAACCTGCTCGGCGCCGCCGAGGACACCGGCGCCGACCTGGTGTCCGGGCGGTGCGACCGGATCTTCCTGGACCTGCCGGAGGGGGCGCGGGAACGCGTCCGGCCCTGGTACCCGTGGCTTTACCGGCGCAGAGCCGTGTTCGGGTCGCTGGAGGAGAACCCCCGCCTCCTCTACGACACCCTGTCGACCAACAAGGCGTACCGCAGGTCCTTCCTGGAGGAGCACGGCCTCAGGTTCGTCGAGGACCTGCACTACGAGGACCTGCTGTTCACCGCCGAGGCCTACCTGGCGGCGCGGGGGACGGCGCTGATCCCGCACCGCGTCTACAACTGGCTGGTCAGTGAGCGGACGCCGGCGCCCTCCATCTCCAACCGGCGCGCGGACCTGGCGAACTTCGCCGACCGCCTGGAGATCCACCGGCGCATCGACATGCTGTTCGCGCTGCGCGGCGCCCACGAGCTGGGACGTGCCAAGGACGTCAAGTTCATCAACCACGACCTGGTCCTCTACATGCGGGAGATGCGCGGCCGCGACGTCGGCTACCAGGAGCGGTTCCTGGGGCTCGCGGCCGCTTACCTGGCGGAGCTCGATCCCCGCGTGTTCGAGGAGGCCAACACGCTGCCCGCGATCGCCGCGTACCTGGTGCGCGAGGGGGACCACGCCGGGGCGCTCGCGGCCGCGGAGTACGCCCCCGAGAAGCGGCCCGAGCTGCGCGCGCGGCTCGTGGAGCGGGACGGGCGCGTCTTCTGGGGCGCGGGCCGGCCCCGCGGCGCCCTCGGCCGCCGCGTCCTGGACGTCACGGACTTCGGCTTCCATCTGCGCCCCCTGAAGGATCTTCGGCCGGCCAACACGGTGACCGAGCTGGAGATGCGGGGAGGGCGGGCCCGCATGGCCGGCCACGTGCTGAACCCGCTGGGCCGCATCGGCCCGGCCGGACTGTCCGGCACACTGGAGTTCTGCGACCGGCGGCGGAAATCCCGGAGGGCGCGGATCCGGGCGAGGCTGCGGCACGAGGGCGACCGGATCGGCTGGGAGGCCGAGTT
This sequence comes from Actinomadura sp. 7K534, assembly GCF_004348575.1. NCBI lineage: Bacteria > Bacillati > Actinomycetota > Actinomycetes > Streptosporangiales > Thermomonosporaceae > Actinomadura > Actinomadura sp. 7K534. Next base: position 39,119 of record NZ_SMKB01000036.1, on the reverse strand, counting down.
CGACCCCGTCGCGGTGCTCCGGCCGACCGGGCTCATCGACCCTGTCTGGGACGTCCGGCTCCGCCTCAGGGCGGACGGTGAGGACGTGGTCACCCGGCTGGGCGAGGGCCGCGGGTCGCCCAAGCTGGACGGGGTCGTGCTGCCCGTCCGGCCCCGGCTGACGCGGTTCGCCGGGGACCGGCTCCGCTCGTACGTCACGGGCGGCGGGCACCTGGCGTTCGCGCTGGAGACGGACAGTCCGTGGGCGCGGCTGGCCGGCGCGGCCGCGCGCCGCGTCCCGGTGGTCCGGGCCGGACGGCGCGCCTGGCGGCGTGTGCGGCGGCTGGACAGGAGCGCCCGCCGGAGGCTGACCTCGCGCAAGACCAAGGTCGCGGTGTTCAACCGGGTGCTGAGCCGGCTGCCGGTCCGGACGGGCCTCGCGGTGTTCGAGAGCCAGCTCGGCAAGCAGTACTCGGACAACCCGAAGTACGTCTACCGGGAGCTGCGCCGCTCGGGTCTCCCGGTCAGGGCCGTGTGGTCGTACGCGTCGTCCCCCGACGGGTTCCCGCGCGACGCCGAGCTCGTCAAGCGCGGGTCCTGGGCCTACTACCTGGCGCTCGCGCGGGCCGAGTTCTGGATCGACAACCAGGGCTACCCGGACGGGCTCCGCAAGCGGCCGGAGACCACCTACATCCAGACCTGGCACGGGTCGGCGTTCAAGCTGATGGGCCTGGACCAGCCGCGGCTCAAGGGCGGTGCCGCCGCGGAGCGGGAGCGGCTGCGGCGGATGGTCGATCGCTACGACTGCTTCCTCGTCCGGTCCGGGCACGACGAGGAGACTTTGTGCGGGGGCCTCGGCGTCCGCGCGGAACTCCTGCCGGTCGGCTACCCGCGCAACGATCCCCTGGTCAACGGCCTGGACGACGACCCCGAGCTGGCCGCCGAGGTCGCCGCCCTCCGGGACTCGCTAGGGCTGGGCGACGGTCGCCGCGCCGTGCTGTACGCACCGACGTTCCTGACGGGCCCGAAGGGCCGCCCGGTCCGGCTGCTGGAGCCGCCCCTCGAACCCGAGGTGTTCGCGCGGGAACTGGGGGACGAGTTCGTCCTGCTCGTCCGCCCCCACTACCTGTGCCGGGCCAACCTCCCGCCCGGCTCGCACACGGTGATGCGGGACGTGGGAGGCGTGCCCGACGTCACCCCGCTGCTGCTGCTCGCCGACGCGCTGATCACCGACCACTCCTCGATCATGTTCGACTTCGCGCTCCTGGACCGCCCGATCGTGCTGCACCTGCCGGACGGCCGGGACCGCGTCACCGGCTACTTCGACCTGCAGCGGCACGCCCCGGGGCCGATCACCCGCACCGGGGACGAGCTCGTCGCGGCGCTCGCCGGGCTGGACCGGGCGGCGGCCGTCCACGCCGCCCGGCGCCGCGCCTTCGCCGCGCGCTTCGGCGAGCACGACCGGGGCACCGCCGCCCGGGCGGTCGTGGACCGCTACTTCCGGGCCGCAGAACCGCAACGCCACAGGGGGAAGAGGAATGGCCGCACCGCGTGACGTCTTCATCGTGTGCAACAACGCCGACGAGATGGGCGGCCTGCAGCGCTGGGCGCACCACATGGCGCGGCTGCTGGCCGGGCGCGGCGACCGCGTCACCCTCGTCGCGATCACGAGCGGGCCGGAGCGCCACCACCACGGCAGGGACGGCTCGTACGCCGTCGAGGTGCTGCACAGGGAATGGCGGTCGCCCGCGATGGCGTGGCGGCCCCGGCGGCGCCGCGAGCGCCTGAACCTGCTCGCACGCGGCCGGGATCTGCGGCGGACGGCGGCGCAGCGGCGCGGCGCCGCCCGGCTGTCGGAGCTGTTCGCCGCCGCGCGGCCGGGTTCGGTCGTCATCGCGGCGCAGGTGTGGGCGATGGAGTGGGTGCGGCGAGCCGACACGGCGGGGCTGCGCGTGGTGGGCATGAGCCACGAGTCGTTCTGGGCCACCCGCAAGTCGTCCCGGTACAGACGGGTCAAGGAGAACTACGCCGGCGTGGACCGCTTCCTGGTGCTCACCGAGGAGGACGCCGACGCCTGGGCCAGGGACGGGATGACGAACGTGGACTACATCCCGAACGCGCTGCACATCGTCCCTAGCGTCCACCCCACGCTCGACCTCCCGGTCGTGGCCTGCGTGGGCCGCCTCTCGTACGAGAAGGGCGTGGACCTGATGCTGGAGGTGTGGGAGCGGCTCGCCCCCCGCCACCCGCGCTGGCGGCTGCACATCTATGGCGGCGGGCCGGACGAGGAGGCCCTGCGCGGGCGGGTGCGGACGGCCGGGCTGTCGGGCTCGGTGGAGTTCCGCGGCGTGGTCGACGACGTGGAGGAGGCGCTCGTGGAGGCGTCGGTCTTCGCGCTGCCGTCGCGGGCCGAGGGCTTCCCGATGTCGGTGCTGGAGGCCATGGCGTACGGGCTGCCGACGGTCGCCTTCAACTGCGCGCCGGGCGTCCGGGCCCTGCTCGGGGACGAGCGGGGCGGCGTGCTCGTCGACCCGGGCGACACCGCCGCGTTCGCGCGGGAGATGGAGCGCCTCATCGAGGACCCGGCGCTGCGCCGCGCACTTGGCGCGGAGGCCCGCGCGTCGGTCACGCGCTTTCATCCGGACGCGGTCCTCGCCAGATGGGACCGGCTCTTCGATCTCCTCCACCGCGATCTGCCGCCCGTCCCAGCGGAGCGGGCCGTGGGCAGGCGGCCCGTGCGGGCGCCGTCGCACGTCTCCGGACCGGTGGCGGAGCGCGCGGCCGAGCCCGCACTGGGGGGCGATTCTTTCTAACAACTGTTTGGTAGAGTGCGCGGCGTGACAGAGAACGACTCCCCGGCGGACCGGGCGTTCCGCGCCGAGGTCCGCGACTGGCTCGAGGCCAACCTGTCGGGAGAGTTCGCCCACGCCCGCGGGCTCGGCGGCCCCGGCCGCGAGCACGAGGCGTTCGAGGAGCGGCTCGCCTGGGAGCGGCACATGGCCGCCGCCGGCTGGACGTGCGTGGGCTGGCCCGAGGAGTACGGCGGGCGCGGCGCCACCGTCGAGCAGCAGGTCATCTTCCACGAGGAGTACGCGCTCGCGGACGGCCCCGCCCGGGTCAACCACATCGGCGAGAACCTCCTCGGCCCCACGATCATCGCGTTCGGCACCGACGAGCAGCGCGCCCGCTTCCTCCCGCCGATCGTCGCGGTCGAGGAACTGTGGTGCCAGGGGTACTCCGAGCCCGGCGCCGGCTCCGACCTCGCCAACGTGCAGACCCGCGCGGAACTGCGCGGCGGCCACTGGGCGGTCGACGGCCAGAAGGTCTGGACGTCGCTGGCCCTCGAATCGGACTGGTGCTTCGTCGTCTGCCGCACCGAGCCCGGGTCGGCCCGGCACCGCGGGCTGTCCTACCTGCTCGTCCCGATGAAGCAGGACGGTGTCGACATCCGCCCGATCGTCCAGCTCACCGGCACCTCCGAGTTCAACGAGGTCTTCTTCGACGGCGCCCGCACCGACGCCGGGAACATCGTGGGCGCGCCCGGCGACGGCTGGAAGATCGCAATGGCGACGCTCGGGTTCGAGCGGGGCGTCGCGACGCTCGGCCAGCAGGTCGGGTTCCGCCGCGAGTTCGAGGGCGTCGCCGAACTGGCCCGCCGCACCGGCGCCATCGACGACCCGCTGCTGCGCGACCGCCTGACCAGGTCGTACATGGGCCTGGAGATCATGCGCCTGAACGCGGTGCGGACGATGGCGGGCATCGCCGCCGGGGCGCCCGGGCCCGAGTCGTCCATCTCCAAGCTCGTCTGGAGCACCTGGCACCGGGAACTGGGGGAGCTGGCGATGGACGTCCTCGGCGCCGCCGGCCTCGTCGCCGACGGCGCGCCCTACGACCTGAACGACTGGCAGCGGCTGTTCCTGTTCTCCCGCTCCGACACGATCTACGCCGGGTCGAACGAGATCCAGCGCAACATCATCGCCGAGCGCGTCCTCGGCCTGCCCCGTGAACCGGCCGCGAGCAGAGAGGCACGCCGATGACGCCCCCCTACGTACCCGGGCACGGCCTCCTCGACGGCCGCGCCGTCGTGATCACCGCGGCGGCGGGCGCCGGGATCGGCGGCGCGACCGCGCGCCGCTGCCTGGAGGAGGGCGCCCGCGTCCTGATCTCCGACGCGCACGAGCGGCGGCTCGCCGCGTCCGCGCAGGAGCTGGAGAAGGAGTTCGGCGCGGGCCGGGTGACGGCCCTGCCCTGCGACGTGACGTCGGAGGAGCAGGTCCAGGCCCTCTACGACCTCGCCGTGGAGCGCTTCGGCCGGATCGACGTCGCGGTCAACAACGCCGGCCTCGGCGGGACGGCCGAGCTGGTCGACATGGCCGACGAGCAGTGGAGCCGCGTCCTCGACATCACGCTCAACGGCACCATGCGCTGCACCCGCGCCGCCCTGCGGATCATGCGGGGCCAGGGCTCCGGCGTCGTCGTCAACAACGCGTCGGTGATCGGCTGGCGGGCGCAGAAGGGGCAGTCCCACTACGCCGCCGCCAAGGCCGGGGTCATGGCCCTCACCCGCTGCTCCGCGCTGGAGGCCGCCGAGTTCGGCGTCCGGGTCAACGCCGTCTCCCCGTCGCTCGCCATGCACCCGCACCTGGTGAAGGTGACGTCGGAGGAGCTGCTGGACGAGCTGACCCGCCGCGAGGCCTTCGGCCGCTACGCGGAACCATGGGAGGTGGCCAACGTTATCGTCTTCCTGGCCAGCGACTACTCCTCGTACATGACGGGCGAGGTCGTCTCCGTCTCATCCCAGCACGCATAGGAACACGCATGAGTCCACGACGGCGCGACGCCGAGGGCACCGCCGCCGCCCGCGCGGAACGGCGGGCCGAGCTGCTCGCGACCGCCGCCGAGGTGTTCGCCTCCCAGGGCTACTCCGCCACCACCGTCCGGAAGGTGGCCGACGCCGCGGGCATCCTCGGCGGCAGCCTCTACTACCACTTCGACTCAAAGGAGGCGATGGCAGACGAGATCCTGTCGACCTTCCTGGACGAGATGTGGGCCTCCTACGAGCGCGTCCTGGCGGCGGGGCTCAGCGCGCGCGACACCCTGGAGGGCATCGTCGTCGAGTCGTTCCGCTCGATAGACCGGCACCGGCCCGCCGTCGTCATCTACCAGAACGAGTCCAAGCACCTCGCGACGAGCGAGCGGTTCCAGTACCTGAACGAGTCGCGCCGCCGGTTCCAGGAGATGTGGCTCTCCCTGCTGGAGCAGGGCGTGCGGGAGGGTGCCTTCCGCGCCGACCTCGACCCGGGTCTCGTCTACCGCTTCATCCGCGACACCGTCTGGGTCGCCGCCAACTGGTACCAGCCGGGCGGGCGGCTGTCCGCCGACGACATCGCCAAGCAGTACCTCGCCATGTTCCTCGAAGGCATCCAGGCGAGCCCCACCCCACCCACGAGCCAGGAACCACGCACGAGCTAGCCCCACGAAGGAGACCCCCATGGCCGAGGCATACATCGTCGACGCGGTCCGCGCTCCGGTCGGGCGGCGCGGCGGCGGCCTGTCCGGCGCGCACCCCGCCGACCTCGGCGCGCACGTGCTGTCGGCGCTGATGGACCGCACGAAGGCCGACCCCGCCGCGGTCGAGGACGTCGTGTTCGGCTGCGTCGACACCGTCGGCCCCCAGGCCGGCGACATCGCCCGCACCTGCTGGCTCGCCGCCGGACTGCCCGAGGAGGTCCCCGGCGTCACCGTCGACCGGCAGTGCGGCTCGTCGCAGCAGGCCGTCCACTTCGCCGCGCAGGCCGTCCTCTCCGGGACGTCCGACCTGGTCGTCGCGGGCGGCGTGCAGAACATGTCGCAGATCCCCATCGCGTACGCGATGACCGCCGCCGAGCCGCTCGGCTTCACCGAGGGCCCCTTCGCCGGGTCCAAGGGCTGGGTCAGCCGCTACGGCGACCGCGAGGTCTCGCAGTTCAACGGCGCCGAGATGATCGCCCGCGACTGGGACATCTCCCGCGAGGAGATGGAGCAGTTCGCCTACGAGTCGCACCAGCGCGCCATCCGCGCCATCGACGGAGGGCGGTTCGAGCGCGAGATCGTCCCCTACGAGGGCGTCACCACCGACGAGGGGCCGCGCCGCGACACCACCCTGGAGAAGATGGCGGGCCTGAAGACCCTCGTGGACGGCGGACGGCTCACCGCCGCCGTCTCCTCCCAGATCTCCGACGGCGCCGCCGCGCTGCTCATCGCCTCCGAGCAGGCCGTCAAGGACCACGGGCTCACCCCCCGCGCCCGCATCCACCACATCTCCGCCCGCGGCGAGGACCCGATCCGGATGCTGTCCGCCCCGATCCCCGCCACCGAGTACGCGCTCAAGAAGACCGGGATGACGATCGGCGACATCGACGCCGTCGAGATCAACGAGGCGTTCGCGCCCGTCGTCCTCGCCTGGCTGAAGGAGACCGGCGCCGACCCGGCCACGACCAACTCCAACGGCGGCGCCATCGCCCTCGGCCACCCCCTCGGCGCCACCGGCGCCCGCCTCATGACGACCCTCCTGCACGAACTGGAGCGCACCGGCGGCCGCTACGGCCTCCAGACCATGTGCGAAGGCGGCGGCCAGGCCAACGTCACGATCATCGAACGCCTCTGACCCCCGACAGACCCGGAGTCCGCCCGTGGACGTGTTCGAACCGGCCCGGCTAGGGCCGCTCACCCTGCGCAACCGCGTGATCAAGGCTGCGACCTTCGAGGGGATGACGCCTGACGCGGTGGTCAGCGACGACCTGATCGAGTACCACCGGCGGCCCGCGGCCGGGGGAGTGGGCATGACGACCGTCGCGTACTGCGCGGTCGCCCCCGAGGGGCGCACGGAGGGCGGGCAGATCTGGATGCGGCCCGAGGCAGTGCCGGGCCTGCGGCGGCTCACCGACGCCGTCCACGCCGAGGGCGCCGCCGCGGCGGCGCAGATCGGGCACGCGGGACCCGTCGCGGACGCCAGCTCGACCCGGCTCCCCGCGATCTCCGCCGGGCGGTTCTTCAACCCGCTCGGCATGCGGTTCACCAAGGTGGCCACGGCCGAGGACATCGACCGCATCACCCGGGCGCACGCCGAGGCCGCCCGCCTGGCGATCGAGGCCGGCTTCGACGCGGTCGAGATCCACTTCGGCCACAACTACCTCGCCAGCTCGTTCCTCAGCCCCCGGCTCAACAGGCGCAAGGACGCCTACGGCGGCCCGATCGAGAACCGCGCGAAGGTCCCGCTCGGCATCGCCCGCGCCGTCCGGGACGAGGTCGGCGACCGCATCGCGATCACCGCCAAGCTCAACATGCGCGACGGCGTCCGCGGCGGCCTGGAGATCGACGACAGCCTGTACGTGGCGCGCCGCCTCCAGGAGGACGGCACCGTCGACGGGCTGACGCTGACCGCCGGCAGCTCGCTGCTCAACCCGATGTACCTGTTCCGCGGCGAGATGCCGATCCCCGAGTTCGCCGCCAGCTACAAGCTGCCGATGCGGATCGGCATGCGGATGTTCGGCAAGAGGTTCCTGCGCGTCTACCCCTACCAGGACACCTACCTGCTCGAACACGCGCGCAGGTTCCGCGCCGAACTGGACCTGCCGCTCGTCCTGCTCGGGGGGATCACCGACCGAGCGACCATGGACAAGGCCATGGCCGAGGGGTTCCAGTTCGTCGCCATGGCCCGCGCGCTCCTCCGCGAACCCGACCTGGTGAACCGCATCGCGGCAGACCCCTCCACCCCGTCCCTGTGCATCCACTGCAACCGCTGCGTCCCCACGATTTACAAGGGCACCCACTGCCCCGTCATCCCGGCCTGACGGCCAGATCAGGCCGGGAATTCGCCATTGAAGGCCGCGTAGCAGGACGCGGCCGACGATGATCGTCGCTTTCTCCTTTCCCGGGCCGCGGTTACCCTCCCCCTGTGCACCAGATCGCAGAATCCGGGCAATTTTCGGGGGCGGGGACGGTGATCATGGCAAATGCCGACATTGTCGGCAGATCGGGGCCGCGGCTAGCCTCGGGAGCATGCCCGGACCCGTGCAGTCGATCGAGCGGGCCGCCGCGATCCTGCGCCTGCTCGCCGCCGGTTCGGGCCGGCTCGGCGCCGGGGAGGTCGCCAGGTCGCTCGGGCTGGCCCGCGGCACCGCGCACGGTCTCCTGCGCACCCTGGAGCGCGTCGGCTTCGTCGAGCAGGACGGCGGCTCCGGCAAGTACCGGCTCGGCGCCGCGCTGCTGCACCTCGGCGCCGGGTACCTGGACGTCAACGAGTTGCGGTCGCGCGCCATCAACTGGGCCGACGCCCTCGCGTCCCGCAGCGGCGAGGCCGTCCGCATCGGGACCTTCCTGGACGGCAGGGTCCTCGTCGTCCACCACGTGTTCCGCCCCGACGACACGCCCCAGGCCATGGACGTCGGCTCCCTGCTCCCGCTGCACGCCACCGCGCTCGGCAAGGCGCTCATCGCCCACGACGCCAACGCGGCGGCGTCCGTCCGCGACACCGTCCTGGAGCCGTACTGCCGCCGCACGATCACCGACCCGAAGGAGCTCGCGCGGGTCGCGGCCCGCGTCCGGGAGAACGGGTGGGCCGCCGAGGCCGAGGAGCTGTCGATCGGCGAGGCCGGCGTCGCGGCGCCGATCCGCGGGCACGGGGGCCTGGTCGTCGGCGCGATCGGGATCTCCGGCCCGGTCGAACGGGTCTGCGACACCCGCCGCGTCCCGGAGCCGAGGCTCGTGGCGTTCGTGCGCGACGCCGCCCGGGCGGTCTCCCGGGACCTCGGCGGCGCGCGCCGCTGACGCCCGGCCGGCGGCCCCCGGCGCAGCCCGCCGCGGGGGAGGGGACCGGCCGTGGCCGAACGCTACGTGATGTCGATCGACCAGGGCACGACCTCGACCCGGTGCATCCTGTTCGACCACGGCGGCCGGCTCGTGGCGGTCGCGCAGCGCGAGCACCGGCAGCACTTCCCGCGGCCCGGCTGGGTCGAGCACGACCCCATGGAGATCTGGCGCAACCTGGAACGCGTCGCGCCCGAGGCGCTCGCGCAGGCCGGGGCGTCCGCGGACCAGATCGCGGCCGTCGGGATCGCCAACCAGCGCGAGACGACCGTCCTGTGGGACCGGATGACCGGCGACCCCATCGGCCGCGCCATCGTCTGGCAGGACATGCGGACCGGCGCCCTGGTGGACGAGCTGGCCCGCGCCCCCGGCGCCGCGGCGGTCACCGAGCGCAGCGGGCTGCCGCTGGCCACCTACTTCTCGGCGCCGCGCGTCCGCTGGATGCTCGACCACACGCCCGGCCTGCGGGAGCGGGCGGAGCGCGGCGAGGTGTTGTTCGGCACGATGGAGAGCTGGCTGATCTGGAACCTCAGCGGCGGCACTGACGGCGGCGTCCACGTCACCGACGTGACCAACGCCAGCCGCACGCTGCTGATGAACCTGCGCACGCTGTCCTGGGACGACGGGCTGCTCGACTTCTTCGGCGTCCCGAAGGCGATGCTCCCGGAGATCAGGTCGTCCACCGAGACCTACGGCACGGCCCGCCGCGTGTTCCCCGGCGTCCGAGTCGGCGCGGCCCTGGGCGACCAGCAGGCCGCGCTGTTCGGGCAGACGTGCTTCTCCCCGGGCGAGACCAAGTGCACCTACGGGACGGGCGCGTTCCTGCTGATGAACACCGGGACCGCGCCGGTGCGGTCGGACAACGGGCTGCTCACCACCGTCGGCTACAAGATCGGCGACGAGCCCGCCGTGTACGCCCTGGAGGGCTCGATCGCCATCACCGGCGCGCTGGTGCAGTGGTTCCGGGACGGGCTCGGACTGATCACCACCGCGCCGGAGATCGAGACCCTCGCCCGGTCGGTCGACGACAACGGCGGCTGCTACATCGTCCCGGCGTTCTCGGGGCTGTTCGCCCCGCACTGGCGCAGCGAGGCCCGCGGCATCATCGTCGGCCTGACCTCCTACATCACCAAGGGGCACCTGGCGCGGGCCGTGCTGGAGGCGACCGGCTGGCAGACGCGCGAGGTCGTGGACGCCATGAACGCGGACTCCGGGCTGGCGCTGAGGGAGCTGAAGGCCGACGGCGGCATGACGTCCGACAACCTCGTCATGCAGATGGTCGCCGACGTGCTGAACGTGCCGGTCGCCCGCCCGATGGTCGTCGAGACGGTGTCGCTCGGCGCCGCCTACGCCGCGGGGCTCGCCGTCGGCTACTGGGCCGGGCTCGAAGGGCTGCGCCGCAACTGGCACCGCGCGGCCCGGTGGGTCCCGGCCATGGAGCCGGGCCGCCGCGACGCCGAGTACGAGAACTGGAAGCGCGCCGTGGAGCGCACCTTCGGCTGGATCCGCGCCGGCGAGGACCCCGCCGCCCTGCCGTGACCGGACCCCGCCGGGCGGGAACGCCGGGGGGCGCTAGATCCGGTTCCGGTCGATGAGCTGCTTGACGATCACGTTGCGCTGGATCTCGTTGGTCCCCTCGCCGACGATCATGAGCGGGGCGTCGCGGAAGTAGCGCTCGATGTCGAACTCGGTGGAGTAGCCGGCGGCGCCGTGGATGCGGACCGCGTTCAGCGCGATCTGCATGGCCGCCTCGGACGCGTAGAGCTTGGCCATGCCCGCCTCCATGTCGCAGCGCACGCCCGTGTCGAGGCGCGCGGCGGCGTCCAGGGTGAGCAGCCGCGCGGCGCGCAGCTGGGTGGCCATGTCGGCGAGGTAGTTGCCGATGGACTGGTGCTGCCAGATCGGCTTGCCGAACGCCTCCCGTTCCTGTGCATAGCGCAGGGAGTCCTCCAGTGCGGCGCGTCCGACGCCCAGCGCGCGTGCGGCCACCTGGATCCGGCCGACCTCCAGGCCACGCATCATCTGCGCGAACCCGTGCCCCTCCTCGCCGCCGAGCACCGCGCCGAGCGGCGCCTCGTATCCGGCGAACGACAGCTCGCAGCTCTCGACGCCCTTGTAGCCGAGCTTGGGCAGGTCGCGGGAGACGGTCAGCCCGGGGCCCTTCTCGGCCAGCAGGATGCTGATGCCCCGGTGCCGCGGCGACGCGTCCGGGTCGGTCTTGCACATCAGCGCGATCAGGCCCGACATCCGCGCGTTGGTGATCCACATCTTGGCGCCGTCGACGACGTACCGGTCGCCGCGGCGCCGCGCGGTCGTGGTCATCGCCTGCAGGTCCGAGCCGCCGGACGGCTCGGTCAGCGCCATCGTGGCGCGCAGCTCGCCGGTCGCCATCCGGGGCAGGTAGCGGGCCTTCTGCTCCTCGGTGCCGAACACGGCGAGCAGGTGCGAGACGACCGTGTGCCCGCCGAACGCCCCGGCGAGGGTCATCCAGCCGCGGGCCAGCTCCTCGGTGACCAGCGCGTAGCACGCCTTGGACACCCCGACGTCGCCGTACGGCTCGGGCACGGCGAGCCCGTACACGCCGAGCTCCTTCATGCGGTCGATGAGGTTGGCGGGGTAGGTTCCCGCGTGCTCCAGCTCCCGGGCGACCGGGCGGACCTCCTTGTCGACGAAGTCCGCGACCACCTCCACGATGGCGCGCTCCTCGTCGCTCAGCGTCAACACTGCTGCCGGTCTCCTCCCGCACGGACCCGTCCCCGGGCATTTCATATATTTGATTTGCGCGCGCGGGATGTCAACATGATGTGACGACACAGGTGCGGGGGAGACGATGACAGTGGCACCCTCCGGCGGGCGGGCCCTCGGCCGGCGCCGCCAGCTGAGCGACGAGGTCGCCGCCTACGTGCGCGAGCTCATCATGTCGGGCCAGGTCGGGCACGGGGAGTTCCTGCGCCTCGAACGGATCGCCGACGACCTCGGGATCAGCGTCACGCCCGTCCGGGAGGCCCTGCTGTCGCTGCGCGGCGAGGGGTTCGTCACGCTGGAGCCGCGGCGGGGCTTCATGCCCGCCCCGCTGACCCGGCAGGACGTCCAGGACCTGTTCGAGGCGCAGGCGTACTTCGCCGGCGAACTCGCCGCCCGCGCCGCCGAGAGGATCACCGAGGCGGAGCTGGAGTCGCTCGCCCGGACGCAGGCGCTGCTGGAGCGGGCGTCCGAGACCAGGGACTCCGGCGCCATCGAGGCGGCGAACCACCAGTTCCACCGGGTGGTCAACCTGTGCGCGGACTCGCCCAAGACCGCCTGGCTGCTGCAGCTCGTGGTGCGGTACGCACCGCGCCGCTTCTACTCCAGCATCCAGGGCTGGCCCCAGGCCTCGGTTGACGACCACCACCTCGTCCTGGCCGCCCTGCGGGCCGGGGACGCCGGTGCCGCACGGCACGCGATGCGCGCCCACATCCGGCACGCGGGCACGCTGCTGGTCGTCCACCTGGAGGGCCGGGGCTTCTGGGAGGACGGGCGCGCGAAGGACGGGCGCGAATAGGGGCGGACCCGCTCTTCCGGCCGCCCGCAGCGCCCAATATCGTATAAAAAATTGAGTTCGACCGGGAGGAACGCGCACGTGAGGCTGCAGCAGACGCACGGGCTGTCGGACGAGCAGCGGGAGATCATCGCGACCGTCCGCGCGTTCACCGAGAAGGAGATCATCCCGGTCGCCGCCGAGCTGGAGCGCGCCGACGAGTACCCGCAGGCGATCGTGGACGGCATGACGGGCCTCGGCCTGTTCGGCCTCATGATCGACGAGGAGCACGGCGGCCTCGGCGAGTCGCTGCTGACCTACGCGCTGGTGGTCGAGGAGCTGGCCCGCGGCTGGATGAGCGTGTCCGGCATCATCAACACCCACTTCATCGTCGCCTGGATGATCGCCCACCACGGGACCCCGGAGCAGAAGGCGCACTACCTGCCGAAGATGGCGGCCGGGGAGATCCGCGGCGCGTTCTCGATGTCGGAGCCCGGCTGCGGCTCCGACGTCTCGGCCATCACCACCCGCGCCGTCCCGGACGGCGACCACCACGTCATCGACGGCCAGAAGATGTGGCTGACGAACGGCGCGTCCGCCAACCTCGTCGCCACCCTCGTCAAGACCGACCCGGCCGCCGGCCACCGCGGCATGACGGCCTTCCTCGTGGACAAGACCCCCGGCTTCGGCGAGGTCGCGCCCGGCCTCACCGTCCCGGGCAAGATCGGGAAGCTGGGCTACAAGGGCGTCGACACGACGGAGCTGCTCTTCGACGGCTTCCGGATCCCGTCCGCGCAGATCCTCGGCGGGACGCCCGGCCGCGGTTTCTACCACATGATGGACGGCGTCGAGGTCGGCCGCGTGAACGTCGCCGCGCGGGCCTGCGGCGTCGCGCGGCGCGCCTACGAGCTGGCCGTCGGGTACGCGCGGCAGCGCGAGACGTTCGGCAGGCCGATCGCCGAGCACCAGGCGGTGCTGTTCCGCATCGCGGAGATGGGCACGAAGGTCGAGGCGGCGCACCAGATGACGGTGATGGCGGCGCGCCGCAAGGACGCCGGCGAGCGCAACGACCTGGAGGCGGGCATGGCCAAGTACCTCGCCTGCGAGTACTGCAAGGAGGTCGTGGAGGACGCGTTCCGCATCCACGGCGGCTACGCCTACTCCACCGAGTACGAGATCGAGCGCCTCTACCGCGAGGCGCCGATGCTGCTGATCGGCGAGGGCACCGCCGACATCCAGAAGATGATCATCGGTCGGCGGCTGCTGGAGGACGGGAGCTGACCAGCGCGGCCTGCTGGGCGGCGATCGCCTCCGCGGCCTGCCGCACGATGGAGCCGATCAGCTCGCCGCAGGTCGGCAGGTCGTCGATGACGCCGACGACCTGCCCGGACGCCATCACGCCGAGGTCGGGGCGGCCGTCCACCATGGCGGCCTTCAGCAGCATCGGCGTGTTGGCGGCCATGAGGACCTGCGACCACGACAGGTCCTTGCCGTGCTTCATCGCCCTGCCGTCGGCGATCATCTCCCGCCACGACATGCCGGACAGCTTCTTGAACCGGGCGCCGTTGCGCAGCGCCCGGACGAGCCCGCCGATCCGGCCGGAGCCCTCCAGGGTGTCGACCAGCTCGCTGCGCAGCACCCGGTGCGGCATGCCGTCCACCTGGCGGGTCACCACGGTCTCGCCGGTCCGGAGGTACACCTGCTTGACCGCGTCCGGGACCGAGCTGTCGGACGTCAGCAGGAACCGGGTGCCCATCGCCACGCCCGCCGCGCCGTAGGCGAGCGCCGCGGCGAGGCCGCGCCCGTCGAAGAAGCCGCCGGCGGCGATCACCGGGATGTCCACCGCGTCCACGACCTGCGGCAGCAGCAGCGTCGTCGCGACCGGGCCGGTGTGCCCGCCGCCCTCGCCGCCCTGCACGAGGACGGCGTCGGCGCCCCAGCCCGCGACCTTCTCCGCGTGCCGCCGCGCGCCGACCGACGGGACCACCACCAGGCCGGCGTCCTTCAGCTTGGCGATCAGCTCCCGCTTCGGCGCGAGCGCGAACGACGCGACCTTGACGCCCTCCTTGATCAGGAGGTCGATGCGGTCGCCCGCGTCGCCGGCGTCGGCGCGCAGATTGACGCCGAACGGTGCGTCCGTGCGCTCCTTGACCTCCCGGATCGCGCCGGCGAGCTGGTCGAGCGTCATCGTCGCCGACGCCAGGACCCCGAGGCCGCCCGCGTTCGCGACGGCGGTGACCAGCCGCGGCCCGGCCACCCACCCCATGCCGGTCTGGACGACCGGGTGCCGGACGCCGGTCAGCCGCGTCAGCGCCGTGTCGAGCACCTGCTCGCTCATGCGTGCCTCCCGTGGGGGGCGACCCCCCACACCCCCCGGTTCGCTTCGCTCATGATGAGACTTCCCTCTCCCGCAGGCCCTTCGGATCGAGGACCTCGCGCATGACCCGCAGTTCCTCGTCGTCCGGGAGCCGCGTCTCGGGCACCTCGTCCGGGACGACCAGCTCGAACCCCGTGGCGGCCACCACGTCCTCGACGCGCACGCCCGGGTGCACCGAGCGGAGCCGCATCCTCCGGTCCGGGGTGTCGAAGTCGAGCACCGCGAGGTTGCTGACCACGGCGCGGATCTCGTGGGCGCCCCGGTCCCAGCCGACCCCGCTGACCATGTCGACCTTCTCGGTGAACACGCGGGTGGAGTGCTTCGGCACCCAGTAGCTCGTCGTGTTCAGCAGCGTGTTGCCGGGGCCGCCCCGCACGCCGAGGAGCTGCCGCGCCGGGCGCTCCCAGTCGCCGATGCACGAGATGTTGGTGTTGCCGTGCGCGTCGATCTGGCTCGGGCCCATCACCACGTGGCGCCGCCCGTTCAGGACGAGCCAAAGGTGGTCGCGGAACGGCAGCCAGCCCTCCGCCGTCGCCGCCGGCCTGCCGAGCGGGACGGGCTCGGCGCTCAGCGCCGGGCCGCCGTCGGTGGTCAGCAGACCGGGCTCGAACGTCGCCCGCGCCAGCCGCGACCCCAGCATCGGCACGAACCCCGCGACGGCCGCCGCGACGATCTCGCCGTCGCCCCGGAAGAGGTCCGCGCAGGCGGCCGCGCACACCTCGGCGCGCGTGATCGAGGTCAGGGTGCTCATCGGGACTCCTCCTGCCAGGCCCGGACGGCGTCCTGGTAGGCGGCCTCGTCGCCCGACAGGAAGCGGTCCCGGAACGCGGCCCACTTGTCCGGGTCCGCCGCCGATTGCGCGTAGAGCTTCTGGAACGCCTCGTCACGCCCGAAGTCGGGCGCGCAGTCGGTGAAGTGCGCCCCGTTCGGCGTCTCCACCACGCCCGCCACGTGCGCCCGGCTGATCAGCAGGGACTGCAGCGGACCCTCCTTGGCGAAGTCAGCGGTGTCGACCAGGCGCTCGCACGACACGTACGTCCGGTCGGCGGCCTTGGCGAACAGGTCGTCCATGTAAGGGTCGGGGCCGAGGTACTGGGCGTTGCCCCGGGAGTCGGCGCGGTTCATGTGGATCAGTGCCACGTCCATGGTCAGGGCCGGGACGGCGACGAGCTCCCGGCCGTCCTCGTACGGCGACCGGACCGTCTTCAGCTCCGGGTTGACCCGCATCACGTCCGAGCTGAGCCCGGCGGGGGTCGGTAGGAACGGGAGCCGGTGCGCCGCCGCGTACAGCCCGAACATGAACATGCCCTCGTCGTACTCGGTCAGCTCGATCGAGCCGGTCTGCCGAGCGTTCCGGAAGTGCGGTTCCAGGGGGACCGAGTCCATGGTCACGAAGGCGGTGACCAGGCGCCGGACCTTGCCCGCCGCGCACAGCAGCCCCACGTCCGGCCCCCCGTAGGAGACCACGGTGAGGTCGGTGACGGGGGTGCGGAGGATCGCGCGGACCAGCGCCATCGGCTTGCGCCGCGAGCCCCAGCCGCCGATCCCGAGGGTCATGCCGCTCTCCAGCGACCCGGCGACCTCCTCGGGGGAGAGCACCTTGTCAGTCGTCCCGCCGGTGCTCATTCCGCCCCCTTGGCGACGAAGGCGTCGCGGTGCTCGTCACCGGCGCCGACGAGGTTCAGCTCGAACGTGAAGCCCTGCTCGTAGCGGTAGCTGCGCTTGACGTCGATCGGGTCGATCCCGTTCAGCGACTCCTTGGCGCGCCGGATGACGTACCGGTCCTTCGCGGCGATGCCCGCGGCGACCTCCATGGCCTTGCCGCGCAGCTCGCCGGGCGGGACGACCTCCAGGACCGAGCCGTGGCGGTGCAGCTCGGCGGCCGTGACGTTGCGGCACGTGTAGACCATCGCGCGCATCAGGTGCTGCGGGACGAGCCGCGCCAGATGGGTGGCGGCGCCGAGCGCGCCCCGGTCCACCTCCGGAAGGCCGAAGTAGGCGTCCTCGGAGGCGACCACGATGTCGGCGTTGCCCGCGAGCCCGACCCCGCCGCCGAGGCAGAAGCCGTGCACGGCGGCCACCACCGGCACCTCGCAGTCGTAGACGGCGGCGAACGCCGCGTAGCAGCCGCGGTTGGCCCCCACCAGGGCGGCGTGGCCCTCGGTGCTCTGCATCTCCTTGATGTCGACGCCCGCGTTGAAGCCCCGGCCCTCGGCGCGGAGCACGACGGCCCCGACCGCGGGGTCGCGGCCGGCCGCGAGCAGCGCGTCGGCCAGCTCGTACCAGCCGGCGACGGTCAGCGCGTTGACCGGCGGCGCGTCCACGACGATCTCGGCGACCCCGTCAAGGGTCGTGGTGGAGACTCCCATGCGCTACCTTTCCACCAAACATTTGTTAGAACAGAAGGTAGCAGAGGCGCACGGAGGAGGCGGGGGATGTCCCTGACGCTCGACCTGGGCGGCAAGACCGCCGTGGTGACCGGTGGCGCGCGCGGGGTCGGGGCCGGCATCTCGCGCGCCTTCCTGGAGGCGGGCGCCGACGTCGTCGCCGTCGCCCGGCGCGAGCCGGAGTCGCTGCCCGAGGCGGGCGGCCGGACGGCGCGGTTCGTCTCGCTCGACGCCCGCGACCCGGACGCCGCGCAGGCGTTCGCCGACGGCCTCGACCGCGTGGACGTGCTGGTCAACAACGCGGGCGGTGCCCCGTTCCTTCCGCTCGCCGAGGGGGCCCTGCGCACCCACCTCAAGATCATCGAGCTCAATCTCGGCTCCGCGCTGATCATGTCCAGAGTGCTCCAGCCCCGGATGCTGGAGACGGGCGGCGGCTCGATCGTCAACATCGGCAGCGTGAGCGGCGTGCGGCCCTCGCCCGGTACCTCCGCCTACGGCGCCGCCAAGGCCGGCCTGCACAGCCTCACGCGGTCCCTGGCCGTCGAGTGGGCGCCGCACGTCCGGGTCAACACGCTCGTCCTCGGCATGGTCCGGACCGAGACCGCGCACCTGCACTACGGCGACGAGGAGGGGATCGCGGCGATCGGGCGCACCGTCCCCCTGGGCCGCCTCGGCACCCCCGACGAGGTCGGCGTCGCGTGCGTGTACCTCGCCTCGGACCTGGCCGCCTACGTCACCGGCACGGAGATGCTGATGCACGGCGGGGGAGAGCGGCCCGCCTTCCTGGATGCCGCCACCGTGAACAAGGGCCCGAACGAGAAGGAGTCGCGATGATCTGCAAGGACCGGGTGGTCGCCGTCACCGGAGCCGGGCGCGGGCTCGGCCGCGCGCACGCCCTGGAGTTCGCCCGGCAGGGCGCGCTCGTCGTCGTCAACGACCTGGGCGTCGCGCGGGACGGCACCGGCGACGCCTCGGAGGGGCCCGCGCAGGACGTCGTCCGGGAGATCGAGGCGCTCGGCGGGCGGGCCGTGGCCAGCACCGACGACATCGCCACCGACGCCGGCGCCGCCGCGCTGGTCGAGACGGCGACCGGCGCCTTCGGGCGGCTGGACACGCTCGTCAACAACGCCGGGTTCCTCCGGGACCGCATGCTGATCAACCTCGATGAGGACGAGTGGGACGCCGTCATGCGCGTCCACCTCAAGGGCCACTTCCTGCCGCTCAAGCACGCCGGCCGGTACTGGCGCGCCGAGAGCAAGGCGGGCCGCCCGGTGGACGCGCGGGTGATCAACACGTCCTCCGGCGCCGGGCTGCTCGGCAGCGTCGGGCAGGGCAACTACTCCGCCGCCAAGGCCGGGATCGTCGGGCTCACGCTCGTCGCGTCCGCCGAACTCGGCCGGTACGGGGTCACGGTCAACGCGATCGCGCCCGCCGCCCGCACCCGGATGACCGAGGAGGTCTTCGCGCAGACGATGGCGGCGCCCGCCGAGGGCGAGTTCGACGCCATGGCCCCGGAGAACGTCTCCCCGCTCGTGGTGTGGCTCGGCTCCGCCGGGTCGCGGGACGTCACCGGCCGGGTCTTCGAGGCCGAGGGCGGCAGGATCTGCGTGATGGACGCCTTCCGGCACGGTCCCGCGGCCGACAAGGGCGCGCGGTGGGACCCCGCCGAGGTCGGCGATGTCGTCGAGGACCTGCTGGCGAAGGCGCCCGCCCCCGAACCCGTCTACGGCGCGGGCTGAGCGCCGGGCGGGGCGGCGGAATGGCGTCCGGGGGAGCGGCGTTCTAACCGGTGCCGCCGGAAAACGGATCGCCCTCCGCGGGGCGTTCCGGCTACGGTGCGAGGGTTCGTGGGGTGAGCGGAGCCGACGGCCTGGGACCCTATCCTTGTCGATGCCTATGGGGACGCCTGTGACACCGCCGCTCGCCGATCTGCGCGCGCGCCTGCCGGAGCTGATGCTGCGCGACCAGCACCGGCTGCGCCGCCGGGTCGAGGGCGTGCGGAAGATGCGCGACGCCGGGCGGCAGGCCCGGGTCGCCGCGGAGATCACCGCCGACGTCGAGGCCGCCGAGCGGCGGGTCGAGCGGCGGCGGCTCGCCGTGCCCGCGATCACCTACCCCGAGCAGCTGCCGGTCTCGCGGAAGAAGGACGACATCCTCGCCGCGATCCGCGACCACCAGGTCGTGATCGTCGCGGGGGAGACCGGCTCCGGCAAGACCACCCAGATCCCCAAGATCTGCCTGGAGCTGGGCCGGGGCGTGCTCGGCTCGATCGGGCACACGCAGCCGCGCCGGCTGGCCGCCCGCACCGTCGCCGACCGCATCGCCGAGGAGCTCGGCACCGAGCTCGGCGACGCCGTCGGCTACAAGGTGCGCTTCACGGACCGTTCCAGCGACGACACGCTCGTCAAGCTGATGACGGACGGCATCCTCCTCGCCGAGATCCAGACCGACCGGCTGCTCCGGCAGTACGACACGCTCATCATCGACGAGGCGCACGAGCGCAGCCTGAACATCGACTTCCTGCTCGGCTACCTCAAGGAGATCCTGCCGAGGCGCCCCGACCTCAAGGTCGTCATCACCTCGGCGACGATCGACCCGGAGCGGTTCTCCGAGCACTTCGGGGGAGCGCCGATCGTGGAGGTGTCCGGGCGCACGTACCCGGTGGAGGTCCGGTACCGGCCGGTCACCGACCCGGACGACCCGTCCGCCGACCCGGACCGCGACCAGATCCAGGCGATCGTGGACGCCGTGGACGAGCTCGGCCGCGAGGGCCCGGGCGACGTGCTGGTGTTCCTCAGCGGCGAACGGGAGATCCGCGACACCGCCGACGCGCTGACCAAGCACTTCACCCGGCGGAAGAACGCCACCGACGTCCTGCCCCTGTACGCGCGGCTCTCCGCGGCCGAGCAGCACCGGGTGTTCCAGCCGCACGGCGGGCGGCGGGTGGTCCTCGCCACGAACGTCGCCGAGACGTCGCTGACCGTCCCGGGCATCAGGTACGTCGTCGACCCGGGCACCGCCCGCATCTCCCGCTACAGCCACCGCCTGAAGGTGCAGCGGCTCCCGATCGAGCCGGTCTCGCAGGCGTCGGCGAACCAGCGCAAGGGACGCTGCGGGCGCGTGGCCGAGGGCGTGTGCATCCGGCTCTACTCCGAGGAGGACTTCGAGTCCCGGCCGGAGTTCACCGACCCGGAGATCCTGCGCACGAACCTCGCTTCGGTCATCCTGCAGATGACCGCGCTCGGCCTCGGCGACATCGCCGCGTTCCCGTTCGTGGAGCCGCCGGACCGCCGCAACGTCAAGGCCGGCGTCGACCTGCTCCACGAGCTGGGCGCGATCGACCCGGCCGAGAAGGACCCGCGCAAGCGCCTCACCCCGCTCGGCCGCCGGCTCGCCCAGCTGCCCATCGACCCGCGGCTGGCCCGCATGGTGCTGGAGGCCGACCGGAACGGCTGCGTCCGCGAGGTGCTGGTCATCGCGGCGGCGCTGTCGATCCAGGACCCGCGGGAACGCCCCGCCGAGCACCAGCAGGCCGCCGACGAGGGGCACCGCCGGTTCGCCGACCCGACCTCGGACTTCCTCGCGTACCTGAACCTGTGGAACTACCTGCGCGAGCGGCAGAAGGAGCTGTCGGGCAGCGCGTTCCGCCGCATGTGCAAGAACGAGTTCCTGCACTTCCTGCGCATCCGCGAATGGCAGGACCTGCACGGGCAGCTCAAACAGGTCGCCAAGTCCCTCGGCGTCACGGTCAACACCGCCGACGCCCCGCCCGACCGCATCCACATCTCGCTGCTCGCGGGGCTCCTGTCGCACATCGGGCTCGCCGACACCGACAAGAAGGACGCCAGGAAGGACGCCCGCAAGGACGGGCGGCGCCGCGGCCAGGAGTACCTCGGCGCCCGCGGCGCGAAGTTCGCCGTGTTCCCCGGGTCGTCGCTGTTCAAGAAGCCGCCGCGCTGGGTGATGTCGGCGGAGCTGGTGGAGACGTCCCGGCTCTGGGGCCGCGTGAACGCCAAGATCGAGCCGGAGTGGATCGAGCCGCTCGCGCAGCACCTGGTGAAGCGCAACTACAGCGAGCCGCACTGGTCGAAGAAGCAGGCCGCGGTCATGGCGCGCGAGAAGGTCACCCTCTACGGGGTGCCGATCGTCGCCGACCGCCGGGTCAACTACGGGAGCATCGACCCCGCGCTGTCCCGCGAGCTGTTCATCCGGCACGCCCTCGTCGAAGGCGACTGGGAGACCCACCACCGGTTCTTCCACGACAACCGCGCGCTGCTGGACGAGGTCGAGGAACTGGAGCACCGCGCCCGGCGCCGCGACATCCTCGTCGACGACGAGACCCTCTTCGACTTCTACGACGAGCGCGTCCCCGAGGACGTCGTGTCCGGGCGGCACTTCGACGCCTGGTGGAAGAAGGCCCGCCACTCGGACCCCGACCTGCTCGGCTTCGAGAAGTCGATGCTGATGAACGAGGCCGCGGGCGACGTCAGCGAGGCCGACTACCCGGGCGTGTGGAAGCAGGGGCCGCTGCGCCTGCGGCTTACCTACCAGTTCGAGCCGGGCGCCGACGCCGACGGCGTGACGGTGCACATCCCCGTCCAGGTGCTGAACCAGGTCCGCCCGGACGGCTTCGACTGGCAGGTCCCGGGGCTGCGCGCGGAGCTGGTCACCGAGCTGATCCGGTCGCTGCCCAAGCAGCTGCGCGTCAACTTCGTCCCGGCCCCCGACTACGCCCGCAAGATCCTCGACCGCGTCGCCCCGCGCACCGAGCCGCTCCTGGACGCCCTGGAGCGCGAGCTGACCGCGATGACGAGCGTGCCCGTCGCGCGGGAGGCGTGGGACACGTCCCGGCTCCCCGCCCACCTGCGCATCACGTTCCGCGTCGTGGACGACGCCCCCGGCGGGCGCGGCCGCACACTCGGCGAGAGCACCGACCTGGACGAGCTGAAACGCCGCCTGGCGGGCAAGGTGCGGGGAACGCTGTCGAAGGCGGCGTCCACCGTCGAGCGCTCCGGCCTCACCGACTGGACCATCGGCGAGCTGCCCCGCACCTACGAGCGCAGCCAGGCGGGCTACGACGTCAAGGCGTACCCCGCGCTGACCGACGAGGGCGACAGCGTCGCCGTCCGGATGTACGAGACCGAGGCGGAGCAGCGCCGCGCGATGTGGCTCGGCACGCGGAGGCTGATCCTGCTGAACGCGCCGTCACCGGTGAAGCTCATCCAGGGCCGCCTCACCAACAAGGGCAAGCTCGCCCTCAGCCACAACCCGCACGGCTCCGTCGCGGCCCTCTTCGAGGACTGCGTCACCGCCGCGGCCGACCGGCTCATCGCCGAGGCCGGCGGGCCCGCATGGGACGGGGACGCCTTCCGCGACCTGTACGACCGGGTCCGCGCCGACCTGCACGACGCGACCGCGCAGATCGTGGGCCTGGTCGAGCGCATCCTGGCCGAGGCGCACGAGGTCGACCGCCGCCTGCGCGGCACGACGAGCCTGACCCTCGTCCCGGCGCTGACCGACATCCGCGGCGGCCTCACCGCGCTCATCCATCCGGGGTTCGTCACGGCGACCGGATGGGGGCGGCTGCCCGATCTGCCCCGTTACCTGCGCGCGCTGCAGATCAGGCTCGACAAGCTCCCCGAGAACCCCGGGCGCGACCGGATGCTCGCCCAGCAGGTCGGCGTCCTGGCGCAGGAGTACGAGCAGGCGCTTCGCCGCCTGCACCCGGCCCGCCGGGATGAGGAGCCCGCCCGGCAGATCCGCTGGATGCTGGAGGAACTGCGGGTCAGCCTCTTCGCCCAGCAGCTCGGCACGCGCTTCCCGGTCTCCGACAAGCGCATCCGCAAGGCCATGGCCCAGCTCTGACCCGGGGGGTGCGGCGGCACCGATTCCCGGATACGAATGGGGATCATGGAATTGAGAGACTTCTACCCGCCGGTCGAGCCGTACGACTCGGGGCTGCTCGACGTCGGCGACGGGAACCGGATCCACTGGGAGCTCTGCGGCGACCCGGACGGCAAGCCGGCGGTGTTCCTGCACGGCGGCCCCGGCGGCGGCCTGCTGCCCGACCACCGCCGGTTCTTCGACCCGTCCGCCTACCGGATCGTGCTGTTCGACCAGCGCAACTGCGGCCGGAGCCTCCCGCACGCGGGTGACCCGAGGGTGCCGCTGGAGCACAACACCACGCCGCATCTGGTGGCGGACATGGAGAAGCTGCGCGAGCACCTGTCCATCGACCGGTGGCTCGTGTTCGGCGGCAGCTGGGGCAGCACCCTCGCGCTCGCCTACGCGCAGGCGCATCCCGGCCGCGTGTCGGAGATGGTGCTCCGCGGCGTCTACCTCGTCCGCCCGTCCGACGAGGCGTGGGCGTTCACCCCGGCCGGCGCGGCGCATCTGTTCCCCGCCGAGTGGGCGGCCTTCCGGGACGCGATCCCGCCGGCCGAGCGGGACGACCTGCTCGCCGCGTACGGCCGCCGCATCGGCGACCCGGATCCGGCCGTCCACGTCCCGGCGGCGAGGGCGTGGGTGGGCTGGGAACTCGCCGCGAACACCCTCCTGCCCGTCCCGCCGCCGGACCTGGACGAGACCCTCGTCGTGGCGTTCGCCCGCATCACGCACCACTACATCGCGGCCGGCGGCTTCCTCCCGGACGAGGGCCTCCTCGCGGGCGTCGACCGCATCCGGCACATCCCCGCGGTGATCGTGAACGGCCGCTACGACATGAAGACACCACCGGACCAGGCGTGGGACCTGCACCAGGCGTGGCCCGAGGCGGACTTCCACATCGTCGAGGACGCCGGGCACGGCGCCGCCGAACCCGGTATTCGCGACCGGCTCATCGAGGCCACCGACCGCTTCGCCGGGCGGTGACGGCACGGCCGCGGCGCCCTGCCGCCCCGGGCCGGGTACGGCGTGGTCGCTCCCACATGTACCACCCAAGTCACTGCAGCAACTCGGATCAGGTCGTAAGGTTCATTCCATGCCTAAGAGCGAAGAGCGCGACAATAGCGGCCGCGAGGGGCTGGCCGCGGCTCCCCAGGGGGGCGCGGTCTCCGGAGGCTCGGGGAACGGGGGGTCCGCCGAGACGGCGGTCGCCCGGGTGGGCGACCCGGTCACGGTGTGGCCGTGCGCCAACTGCGGGAGGCCCGTCCCGCAGCCCGTGGGCGCCGTCCGCGCCGTGCGCTACTGCCAGGACAACGACGGCGCCTGCGCGAGCGAGGCGCGCGACCGCCGGGAGCGCGGCCGGGACGCGCCGGGCCTCACCGGGCAGGTCGCCTCGGCGTGGGAGATGGTCGAGCGGCTGGAGAAGGCCGCCGACCTGCTCGCGGACTCGCTGACCTCCGAGCTGAGCGTCGCCGGCGTCGAGCGGCGCGTCGCCGAGGTGCGCGCCGAGGCCGCCCGCGAGCTCGCCGTCGCGCAGAGCGAGCGCGACGCGTCGCAGCGCCGCGCCGAGGAGGCGTGGCAGGAGGCGTCCGCGGCCCGGCAGCGCGCCGGTGCGGCCGAGGAGCAGGCGGCGCGCCTGCGCGAGGAGGCCAAGGTCGCCACCGCCAAGCGCGACGCGGCGCAGCAGGCGTGGGAGGAGGCGCACCAGATCGCGCAGCAGTCGATGACCGCGAAGCTGGCCGCCGAGAGCGAGCGCGACCGCGTCGCGGCCCGCGAGACCGAGCTGCTCGCCGCGCTGGAGAACGCCCGCGCCGAGCTCGTCGCGCTGCACGCCAGGCTGGCCGAGGCCGAGGGCGCCGCCGAGGCCCAGCGCGTCGAGGCCGCCGTCGCCAAGCAGGGCGCCGAGGACCTCCGCAACGCCATGCGCGACACCGAGGCGCAGCGGCAGCGCGCCATGCAGGCCGCGAGCAAGGCCGAGGCCGAGCGCACCGCCGCGCAGCGCGCCCAGTCCGAGGCCGAGGCGGAGGTCGTCCGCGCCCGGGCGCGCGCCGAGGAGGCCGCCAAGGAGCGCGACGCCGCCCAGGCGCAGGCCAAGGCCGCGACCGCGGAGCGGGAAGAGCTCACCGCCAAGGTCAACGACCAGGCGGTCCAGCTGCGGCAGCTCGCGCAGTCGGTGGCCGAGCAGCAGGCCGCGCTCACCGCCCTCGCCGAGGAGCGCGACGCCGCCCGCGCCGAGGCCGACCGCGCCCGGCGGCAGATCGACCAGTTCACGCACAGCACGCTGTCGTCCACCGCCGTCCCGCCGGGAGGCCGGATGGCCGGCGGCGGCACCCCGGCACCCCCGGCGCCGGCGGGCCACCCGTACGCCGCGGGCATGCCGCCCGGCCCGCCCCCGGCCGGCGGTCCCGTGCCGAGCGGGGCGCCGGCGCCGAACGGGTCCCCGCTGGGGGCGCCCGTCCCGGTGAACCCCCCGCGGCAGCCCCAGGGGCAGCCCCAGGGGCGGGTGAACGGCGTCGACCGGGAGGACCCCCTGTTCACCGGGCCCTGACCGGTGCTCAGCCGTATCTGATCGCCAGGAACAGCGCCAGCGCCGCCGCTGCCCAGATCATCGCGACGTGCCCGCGCTCGCGCGCCACGACCTGCCGCAGGCCGGTGATCCGCTGGCGGCTGAGCCGCAGGTCGGACACGGCGCGCCGGGCGCGCTCCCAGTGCACGCCCATGTAGATCGCCAGCGCCGCGACGCCGAGTAGAAGCAGCACGTTTCCGCTCATCAGACCCGCCTCCGTTATCGCGGAAGCTCAGATTGAACAGCGGATCCGGCCGCCGCGTCCGTGTCGGGCGACACATTCCCTGGAATCCATGCGGAACCGGCCTGCCCGGGCGGCTCCTCGCCAGGTGCCGGCCGCCGGGCGCCGGTCAGCCGCCGAACCGCTCCGGGTCGATCTCGATCCAGATCTGCTCGGCGCGGCCGAGCAGGCGTCCGTCCGCCCCGTACAGGGCCGTCGCGGCGTGCATCTTGCGGCCTTCGCGGCTGCGCGCGAACCCCAGCACGACGCACTCCTCCCCGGCCTCGGGCACGTCCATCACCTGCCCGGTCATCGTGCCGAGGACGGCGGGACGCTCCGCCACGTCGAACGACCAGCCGCCGGGGCAGTCCAGCGCGGCCCAGACGAGTTCCCGCTCGGGCACCCGCTCCGGCGCCCACGGCGCCGCGACCGTGCCCCCTGCGACCGGCCCCGGCTCCAGCCGCAGCCCGTCGCCCGGCTCCCGCTCCGGCCCGCACACGAAGCAGCCGGGGAACGGGTGGTACTCCGCGGCCCGGTACTTCTCCGCGGCCTCCACGGCCCGCTCGAACGGGACGGGCGCGATCGGCGGGACCACGATCGCCCCCGCGAGCGCCTCGGCGATCAGCCGGTCCCCGTGCCAGAGCCGCGCGCTGTGCCCGCGCTCGTCGTCCACCGTGACGGCCAGCTCGGTGTCCAGCGGCGGCGGCTGCCGGAGCGTCACCGTCACCGTGTCGAACGGCACCCTCCCCGCGAGGCGCCCCGCCACGTACCCGCCGTTCCCCGAACCGTCCGGCCCGTGGAACCGCCCGTCAATGATCACTTGCGTTCCCCCCGTGCGAAACCCGCGCCCCGAACAAACGGCACGATCCTAATGAACCGCCCCGACATTCCCCCGTGCCGCCCCCGCGTGAAGCAGTGGAGGGAGAACTATACGGCCCGCGACGGCTGCGGGCGGCCGGGACGGGTGGTGAAGAACACCGACAGGGAGCCCATGAGGCGCGCGCGGACGGTCTCCTCGTCGACGGGACCGCCCTCGGGGACGGGGGTGCGGTCGAGGGCCCGGTCGATGAGGACGTCGATGTTGCGGTCGGCGACGAGGACGGAGCACGTGTCGCAGGCGTACCACGGGTAGAGCATGTTGAGGACGGCCACGGCGGTGTCGTCGTCCGACAGGTGCGTGGTGTCGAGCTCGACCTCGAACATGTCGGTGTCCTCGGGGTCGAGCGTGGGGTAGTAGAGCCAGCTCGGCCCGTCCGCGCCGCAGAAGTCGCAGCCCGGGTCCCGCGGGGCGGGTTCGCCGACGGCGAGTTCCAGCTCGTGGTCCCACGGCTCCACCCGCCGGTTGTGGCGGTAGCCCACGCCGTCGAGCGAACCCTCGCGGTTGTGCGTGACGTCGTGCACCTCGCCGCCGCAGCGAGCGCACATGAAGCCGATGTCCTCCATGTCCCTCCCTATCGCTGAGGCACCGGCTCTCACAGTATCCGTCCGGCGGCCTCCGTCGTACCCGGGCGTGCGATCTCCGCCGCTACGAAGATCTTTCTTGCCCGTCAGCCCGCCGGGACGCGGTGGCGGGCCAGGTGGGCGAGGACGGACTGGTTGGCCTCCCAGCCGTCCGGAAACTTGACCGGGACGCCGAGGTGGACCGGTTCGGCCGAGGGGTGCGCGTCGAGCAGTTCGGGGATGCCCGCCCGCGCCACGACGACGCACGCGTGCCTGTGCCGGGACGTCAGGACGCAGAGGCGCCCCGACTCCAGGTGGAACGCGGTGGCGTCGCGGCGCCCCGACAGCGGATGCAGCACGACGGTCATGTCGTACTCGCGGCCCTGGAGCCGGTTGGCGGTGTCGACCGTGATGCCGTCGCCGTGCGGGCCGAGGGCGGCGCGGATCGCGGCGACCTGGTCCCGGTGGGCCGCGCCGATCGCGATCCTGCCCGCGCCGACGGGGTGCGAGCCGTGTTCGGAGTGGGCGACGGGCCCGCGCTGGAGCGCCCGGACGGCCAGCGCCGCCGTCGCGCGGACGGCCTCGGAGTCGGTGCGCAGCGTGTGCCGGGCGGGCAGCTCGTAGAGGCTCCACCCGGTGGCCGCGGCCTCTTCGATGGCCCGGTCGTAGGTCGTGCCCATGCCGCGGGTGCCGAACTCCAGCCGCCGGTCGCCCGGCTCCGTCCCGGCGCGGAACCCGGTGAAGGGGTAGAACGCCTCCGACACCACCGGAGCGGCCGACGCGGGCAGCCGCCACGACACCGGGAGCCGGTGGACGGGCAGGTCCGGGTTGTGCGCCAGCAGGACCGACACGGCGCTGCGCATCGGGTCCCACGCGAGGCCCGCCCAGCGCTCCACCTCGACGGTGGAGAACGGGTCGAGCTGGCCGGGGTCGCCCACGAAGAGCGCCCGCTCGAACCGGCCGGCGATGCGGAGCAGCATGTCGGAGCGCATCTGGTACGCCTCGTCCACGATCGCCCACGGCCACGACCCGTCCGAGAGCGTCGCCCATTTCGCCGCGGTCGCGATCACGACGGGGTGCTCGGCGAGGTCGTCGGCCTTCTGCGCGACCCGCACCGCCGGGTGCGCCAGCACGCGCTCGGACGGCACGTACCCCGACGCCGACAGCCGGCCGAGCGGCACGTCCGGATACTTGCCGGCGATGCGTTCGACGAGGTCGTCGACCTGCTCGTTGGTCTGCGCCACGATCATGAGCCGCTCGCCCGCCTCGACCAGGTGCGCGGCGGCGCGGACGACCAGCGTGGACTTCCCGGCGCCCGGCGGGGAGTCGACGACCACGCCGCGGTGCCCGCCGGCGAGGTCGGCCAGGACGGCGTCGACCACCCGCGCCGCCGCCTCCCCGGGGTCGGCGGAGGGGGGCTCCGGATCGTCCGCCGTCACCCGCACCAGGCGGGGGTCCGCGTGTTCGGTCACGACCATTCCTCTTCGGCGTCCTCGTGGGTCGGCACGTACTCCTCGGGCGGCCCGCCGTGCGTCCACGGCGTCTCCTCCCGGTCGGGGAACTTCGCCATGCCGAACGAGCCGTCCGTCAGCGACGTGAAGCACACCCGGTCGCCGACCCCGGGGACGACGCCCGGCTCGGGCGTGAGCTTGCGGCCCATCCCGCCGGTCAGCTCCAGCAGCACGGCGCCGCCGCCGATCTCCACGATCCGGCCCTTCAGCGCCGGCCGCGCCGCGCTGCACACGGTCGTCCCGGCGTCCAGGCGCACCGGGTCCGCCGTCGCGACCCGCAGGTGCGGGCGGAGCTTGGGCCGCTTGCCCGTCTCGTCCAGCCGCTCCGGGGCGCACTCGGTGACGACGCCGCCGAACGCCTGGCCCGCGAGCCGGTGCTCGGCCATGACGAGGGGGTCGTCGAACGCCCGCTGCGCGTCGTAGGCGTCCTGGGCCCGTTCGAGGTCGTGCAGCCGCCGCGCCGCCCGGACCGGCGAGTCGCGGCGCGCCTGCGGGTACGCCTCCCCGAACGTCTGGTGGTAGTAGGTGAACGCGTCCCGGTCGCGCTCCCACCGCTTCGGCACGCTCGCGCCCTCCGGCAGCCCGCCCAGCACCCCGACGGCCCGCCACATCAGATCCCAGGTAGGGGTGAGCTGACCGGCGAGCGCGGCCCGCAGCCGCTCCTCGGCGCGTGCGCCGCCGCCCGAGGCGTCGTAGGCGGCGATCGCCGGGGCGAGGACCTCGTTGTCGAACGTCGGGTCGGTCGCCGGACCCGCGGGCGGCCACGCGACCGGGTCCTCGGCGCGCGCCGCCGCGGCGGGGCCGTCGAGCCCGTCGGGCGGGTCGATCCAGCCCATCAGCGCGGCGAGGTTGCCGTCCTCCAGCGAACTCTGCCCGGTCGCCCAGTGCAGCCGCAGCAGCTCGGTCATGGCGCCCAGCAGCGACGAGCCGGGATGGTCGTACCGGTCGGCGAACCACGTCAGCCACCGGCCGAGCACCGGCACCGCCGGGTCCACCGCGTACGGGCCCTCCGTGCTGCGGAACCGCGTCGACCGCCCCAGCATCCGCAGGAACGCCACGCCGCCCCGGTTCGGCACCAGCAGCTGCGGCGCGTCCCCGTACCGGATCCGCTCCTCGCCCTCCTTGCCGGGCGGCAGCTCCGCCACCTCGCCGCGGCTCGTCTCGATGTGGTTCAGCACCAGCTTGGCGAGGTCGGCCGCGAACGCGAACCGCAGATCCCGGTTGCGCGGCTGCGGCACCACCAGCAGCGCCGGATCGTCCGGCGCGCTCCCGGCCAGCACCGCCAGCGGCGCCGCCGCCTCCCCGGCCAGCCGCAGCGGCACCAGCACCAGCGGCGCCTCCGCCACATGGCAGTGCCGCACCGTCGCGAGCGGCCGCGCGACACCCGCGGCCGCGGCCTCCAGCCGCGCGAGCGAGGACAGCGCGCTCATGCCGGCCCCCCTGCGCGCCTCATCGAGGCATCACGCGACCCCTTCCAGGGCTTCGGCGCGGAGGCGGGCCGCGGTGCGCAGCTGCTCGGCGGTCTCCGCCAGGTCGTCGGACGGGGCGAGCGAGCCGTCCGCCAGCGCCAGCGCCGTACCGATCGTGTCGACGCCGCCGAGGTCGTCGCGGACGGACCGGCCGAGCGCTCCGGTCGAGCCGCACGCGCGCGCCTCGTCCCTGCAGAAGAACGCCATCTCGCAGCCCGACATGCACTCGGGCGCGTACCGGGCCTCGACCGCGCGGACCGACTCGGCGAGCCGCTCCCCGGGCTCGAACGTCAGGTCGCCGGGCAGCTCCGCCAGGATGTCGTCGATGCGGGTGAGGCGCGCGAGCTGCCGTTCCAGGACGGCGAGCTGCGGCCGCACGTCCAGCGGCGTCGCCGTCGGGCGGTTGGAGAAGTTCTCCGGGCAGACTAGGAACACGTCATGCGACACCCGCCCGGGGTCGTGGCCCAGCTCGGCCACCATCCGGCGCAGCGCCAGCACGTACACCGCCGACTGCCGCGCCGCCGCCGCGACCTGCTCGGGCTCGGCCTGCCCGTCCACGACCGCGAACGACTTGATCTCGATGACGTGCAGCCGGCCCGCGAGCTGGAAGGCGATGACGTCCGGCTCCAGGTAGGCGAACCGCCCGGCGATCTCCAGCCGCAGCAGCGGGTGGTCGAACAGCGTGCCCTCGCCCGTCTCCAGCGCGCGGGCGACCAGCCGCCGCGTCCGCGAGTGGCGCAGTTCCCGGCCCTCGTTGCCCGCGACGACCTCCAGGTCGTCGTAGGCGACCTCGGGGACGTCCAGGCCGAGCCGCTCGCGCAGCAGCGTCAGCAGCTCCGCGCACCCGTCCGCCTTCACCTGCGCCTCGAACGCGTTCCCGCGCGTGATCGCGAACTGCGACTGGCCGAACGGGGCGGGGAAGCCCAGCTCCCGCGCCACCAGGTCCTTGTCGACCCCGGCGGCGTCCATCACGCCGCGGCGGGCGCATCCCGGGTTGGACGTCAGCGCGGCGATCGTCCGGGCATCGTGGTTGCGCGGGGCGGCGGCGCCGCGCAGCCCGTCCAGGTCGGGTGCGGTCTCGGTCATCGCTCCGTCTCTCCATTGCCGGCGGGGCGCCGCCCGGCGTCCCGCAGGGCCCGCAGGCGGCTGCCGAACAGCAGTTCCGCGTCGTCGAGCTGCGCCCGCGCGCGCCCGGCGGCGGACGCGCGCCGCCGCCGGTCCGGCTCGCGGTGCACCTCCAGCTCGGCCCGGGCGGCCTCGGCGAGCACG
The DNA here is from genome assembly GCF_004348575.1 of Actinomadura sp. 7K534. Taxonomy (NCBI): domain Bacteria; kingdom Bacillati; phylum Actinomycetota; class Actinomycetes; order Streptosporangiales; family Thermomonosporaceae; genus Actinomadura; species Actinomadura sp. 7K534. The sequence goes on along the minus strand of NZ_SMKB01000036.1, from coordinate 7,654 downwards.
GCCGGATCGACGGTACCGACCGTACCGGTGACCGCGCCGGGAATGTTGGACGCGAAACGCCACAGCAGCCGCTGCGCGCCGGGGGACGGCGTCCCCCGGCCCGCGTGCTCGGCCAGCCGGACGGCGGACGTCAGGAAGTCGGTGCGCGGGCTCAGCGGGCCGACGATCCGCTGCTCCAGCGGCCAGGTGCTCACGGTGAGCAGCCCGCGCGCCGGGGCGAGCAGATCGGCGGTCAGCGCGGCGCACAGATAGTAGGGGCGCGCGTAGGGCGCGGTGCGGAACGAGCGCTCCTCGTCGCGGCGCAGGCTGGTGAGCCGGCTCGCCGGGACGCCGCCGGGGAAGAACGCCGCGTACACCGACCCGATCAGCTTGGGCGCGGCCGGTGCGCCGAGCAGCGTCAGCGCCTGGTGCACCTGCTCCCGGACGGGCAGCAGCCCGCGCGGACCATCGTCGCGTTCCGCGCGGTCGCCCGTGCCGGTGTCCGCGGCGCCCTCGCCGAGGACGGCGTCGTCCCATGCCTGTTCCGCCCTGCGCAGTTCGGCGCGCAGTTCCCTCGCGTTCGAGCGGTCGCCCGCCGCCACGGCCCGCCGGACGGCGGCGCGCAGCTCGCTGATGCGCGTCTCCAGCTCGTCGGGGGTCGGGACGCCGGGGGACCGGAACATGCGGCAGACAGTACCGGAGCTTCCAGACAGTTCCCGTGTTTTCCAGTCTTTGTGGCTATTCGTCCGAGTTCAGCGGGGTGCCCCCTTGTCATCACTCCCGGCCGGGCGGGAAGCTCGCGCGATAGGTGGCGGCCATGTCCTCGTCCCCGTGCCCCTGCTCGATCGCGCGGCGGAACCGCTCGCCCGCGGCGTCGTTGACGTCCATCCGGATCCCGGCGGCCTCGGCGGCATCGTGGATCAGCCGGGTGTTCTTCTCCGCGTTGCGGACGGCGAAGCTCGGCTCGAAGTCGCCCGCGAGGATGGCCTTCATCTTGGCCTGGAGGTAGGCGTTGTCGAGCGGCCCGCCGGTGAAGACCTCGCCGAGCAGCGCGGGGTCGAGGCCGAGGCCCTCGGCGAGCGCGACCGACTCGGCGACGACGGAGGTCAGCGAGATCGCGTAGCTCACCGCGGCGAGCTTGAGACGGGTGCCCGCGCCGCCCGCGCCGTCCTCGGCCAGCCAGAGCGTCTTCGCGCCGACGCTGCCGAACACCGGGTCGAGGACGCTCCGGGCGTCCTGCGGCCCGGCCGCGAGGACCAGGAGCCTCCCCTGCTCGGCGGGCTGCTTCGTCCCCTGGACGGGCGCGTCCACGAACATGAGCCCCTGCTCGGCGGCGAAGGCGGCGAGCGACGGCACGGACTCGACGCCGACCGTGCCCATCTGCGCCCAGACCTGGCCCCGCCGCAGCGACGGCGCCGCCTCCTTCATGACCGACATGGCCGTGCCGGCGCCGTCCAGGATGGTGATGACCACCTCGGCGTCCGCGACGGCCTCGGCGGGGGAGTCGGCCACGGTCGCGCCGTCGGCCGCGAGCGGCTCCGCGCGCGACCGGGTGCGGTTCCACGCCGTGACCTGATGACCGTCCCTGAGCAGGGTGCGGGCCATCGCCGCGCCCATGATCCCGGTACCGAGCATCGCGACCGCTGTCATGCTTCCACTCCTCTGAGTACTAACTGCCTTGTATGCGCCGTCCGCCACGAGGCGACGGCGATGTTCTTCCTACCCGGCGGCGGGCAGGCCCTGCGGGATCAGCCGAAGGCGGGGCTGTCGCCCGGCGTGTCGGCGTACACGTCGGTGTAGGGCGCCGCGAACGCGTCCAGGGTGCGGTCCAGCTGCGCCGACCACCAGGTCACCAAAGCGGCGGAACCGCGCTCGCCCGCCCCGTCCTCGCCGGCCCCGTCCTCGCCCAGGTACCGGTGGCGCAGCGGCGCGACGTCGCAGAGCCGCTCCCACCATTCGCGGTGCACGGCCGACTGGATCTGCCCGGCGTCCAGCGGGAACGCCGAGCGGTGCCCCCGCACGAACGCCTGGACGCGGTCGAGGTCGAGCCCGCGCTCGTCCCCGCACGCGAACAGCCGCGCCGCCGCCCGCACGACCTCACCGGCGACCGGGCCGGTCGTCAGCCCGTCCCAGCCGAGGACGGCGGTGACGTTGCCCGACCCTCCGTACCGCAGGTGCGCGGAGTCGAACGAGCCGTGCAGGTGCCCGACCGTCGTCACCTCGATCTCGGGCGGCTGGTGGCCGGCGAACTCGGTGAGCAGTTCCCGCCGCTCCCGCAGCCGGCGGGCGGTCAGCGCGTCGAAGTCGGTCCCGCCGTCGCCGGGGATGTCGCCGAGCGTGGCGTCGACGGCTGCGGCCGCGTCCCCGGCGCGCGGCGTCGGCACCAGCAGGCTCTGCTGGACCGGCGGCGTCAGCCCGTCGAGCGCCGCGTGCAGCCTCCCGAGCAGCTCCCCGAGGGCCTCGCACTGGCCGAACGTCAGCTCCAGCCCGCCGCGCCCGCGGCCGCCCACCCACGGGTACAGAACGTAGCCGCGTCCGCTGGCGGTGACCAGCGTCCGCCCGCCGCGCGCCGGTACCGGAGCGAGCACCGGGAGGCCGGCCTCGTCGAGCGCGGTGGTCACGGCGTGCTGGAACCGCATGCGGCGCCGGTCGGGCTCGGCGTACTCCCTGAGGAAGAACGCGCCGTCCGCCGTGTCGACGCGCCAGCACCGGCGGCCGGGCCCGGCGTCCACCCGGCCCGTACCCGCCGGCGCGCCGATCTCCCAGCGCTTCAGCAGCCGCGGCGGCACGGCTCCGGTGTCGGCCCGCGGGGCGTGGGCCCCGGGGGTGTCGGCACTCTGTGACGTCGGCACCTCGGCACCTCGGCTGCGTCGGACGGGCGGGTCGAATGGATGTTCTACGGCGACGCTACACGCCCGTCCCGCCCCGCGAAAGGGAACCGCCCGGGCTCAGGCGCGTTCGAGGACGACCACGGGGATGTCCCGGGTCGTCTTCTCCTGGTACTCGTCGTACGCGGGCCAGACGGCCGTCATCTTCCGCCACAGCGCGGGCTTCTCGTCGGGCGTCGCCGTGCGGGCCCGCGCGGCGAACTTGTCGCCCTTCACCTGGACCTTCACCTCAGGGTTCGCCTGGAGGTTCGCGTACCAGAGCGGATGGTCGTCCGCGCCGCCCTTCGAGGCCACGACCAGGTACGCGTCGCCCTCGGGCTGGTAGATGAGCGGGGTCGTGTGCTCCTTCCCGGTGCGGCGCCCGGTCGTGGTGAGCAGCAAGGTGACCGTCCCCTGCCAGTCGTGCCCCACCTCGCCGTCCGTCTCCTGGTAGCGCTCGACGTGCTCCTTGCCGAACAGCATGGTCTTCTCCCTTGTCCAGCGTCCGCAGCGGCCGCGCGGAACGCACGGCCGTCCTCTTAACCTCCGAACCCAGTGGGGCCTTCCCAGGGGAACCCCTCTGATTCATGGCGATCACTACCCTGGGTGCGTGACCGACGCGGCTGAGGTGGCGCGACGATGCGCCGAGACGATGTACGCCAAGGACAAGGTGGCGCAGGACCTTGCCATGCAGATCTCCGAGATCTCGCCGGGACGGGCCCGGCTGCGGATGACCATCGGCGACACGATGGTGAACGGGCACGGCATCGCCCACGGCGGATACGTGTTCCTTCTCGCCGACTCCGGTTTCGCCTACGCCTGCAACAGCCATGACGCCGTGACGGTCGCGGCGTCCGCCGACGTCGTCTTCGTCGCGCCTGCCCGCACCGGCGACGTTCTGGAGGCGGCCGCGGTGGAACGCACCCGCTACGGCCGCAGCGGCATCTACGACGTGACGGTGCGCCGGGTCTCCGACGGGGAGGTCATCGCCGAGTTCCGCGGCGGAAGCCGGAGCCGCGACCAGCGCGTCCTTGACGACCCCGCGCCCTAGCCCGCCGGGTCAGAGGTCGCGGAGGATCCTGGTGAGCAGGGCCTCGGTGTCGTCGGGGCGCGCGGCGGTGATGCAGAGGTTGTTCATGGCGCGCATGTAGGTGTCGACGTCCGTGGGCTTGTCGAGGTAGAGCGCGCTGGTGAGCTGCTCCAGGTAGACGACGTCGGACAGCCCCGGCTCGGCGAACCGCAGGATGGTGAAGGGGCCGCCGGCGGCGGCGTGGCCGCCCGCGCCGAACGGCACGATCTGCATCGTGACGTTCGGCAGCTCGGACACCTCGATCAGGTGCTCGATCTGCCGCCGCATCACATCGCGGCCGCCGAGGGGGCGGCGCACGACCGCCTCGTCCACGACGGCCCACAGCGTCGGGGCGCCGGGCGAGGTGAACCGCTCCTGCCGGATCGTGCGGAGCTGCACGCGGCGCTCGACCTCGTCCTCGGCGGCGTCGGAGAAGCCGAGCCGGACGACGGCGCGCGCGTAGTCCTCGGTCTGGAGCAGCCCGGGGACGAACTGCAACTCGTAGGTGCGCAGCAGCGAGGCCGCTTCCTCCAGGCCGAGGTACACCTCGAACCAGCTGGGCAGCACGTCGCCGTAGCGGTGCCACCATCCCGGGGTGTTGGCCTCCCTGGCCAGCTCCAGGAGGGGTGCGCGCTCCGCGGGGTCGGAGACGCCGTAAAGGGTGAGCAGGTCGGCGACGTCGCGCTCCTTGAACCCGACGCGCCCGAGCTCCATCCTGCTTATCTTGGAGTGCGATCCGCGGATCTCGTAGCCCGCCTCCTCGGTGGAGATCCCGCGCTCCTCGCGCAGCCGGCGCAGCTGCGCGCCGAGCAGAATGCGCAGGACGGTGGGGCCGCCCCGCCGGGGGTAATCGATCAGCCGTCCGGCCGGATCACCTTCGGACGGCGGTGTAGGGGCAGCTGAATCCTGGGCCAAGGGGTCACCAGCCAGTCGACGGGTCTGCTCGGAGGCGAACGGCACCGCCCTATGTTAGAGGATCCGAACGGGTTTTTGGGAAGTATGAAAAGCGTGACCGCTTCGGCTCCTCCGCCGCCGCGGTGAATACGTGCCCGCGCGGGGGCGCAAGGCCGGTGACCTGTGCTGTCGGTGGCCGAATCGCTGCGGAACGTGTCATCGCGGTGCCGGTCGACATGGCTGGATGGTCATTTTCGGGCATCCGGGGGCGGCGTTGGTCCATGAATTGCCCGGGGTTCCGGTGCACGGCGACCGACCGATTCATTCGGCTCCATTCGAGCGGTCTCGTGTGACGGGCGGATGACGGGGATCTTCCATTCCGGTGAGTTTCCGGGGAAGTCCGCGGCGGCGGCCGTGACGAAGCTCTCGTCGGCGGCGGGTGTGGTCCGGGGCGCCCGCGGCGTTGAAGGGATCAGAGAGGCGATCACCATCGCCGCTCCGCAGAGGCGACCACCACACGCGTATCTGGGAGAACGAAATGAACGCGACCCGTGAACGGCCGGAGATCCGGTTCCTGACCTCCGGGGATGTGTCGGCGCACGAGCGCGCGGCGGCCGAACGCGCCGTCCGGACCGCTCTGGCGGACGCCGAGGGGGTCACGTCCGTCCAGGTCACCCTGAGCGTCGTGGCCGACGCTTCCCTGCCGCGCCCGGCGCTGGCCCAGGCCGTCGTCGACCTGAACGGGCGCCGCGTCCGCGCCCAGGCCGCCGCACCGCGCATCGACGAGGCCATCGACATGCTCCGCGAACGCCTGGCGATCCGCGCGTCCTCATCACAGGTGAGCTGACCCCCGGCCGAACACGAAGCCCAAACGGCGGCGCCCCGCAGGGACGCCGCCGTTCCCATCCCCACCACCCACCGCACACAACACCCGACCACAAGCAGGGCCAGCGAAGGCTTCACCCCAAGCCATCGTGCCCAGAACCCGCATCAGGCCCGAAAGCTCGGCCGCCACACCCGGCCCTTGTCCGTGCCGCCCGACGCTTGCCTGTACTGCCCGGCTGCTCCTGCCTGACCCTTGCCAGTACCGCCCGGTCTTGCTGTTCTGCGCGGCCTTTGCCCGTGCCGCCCGACCCTTGCCTGTGCTGCCCGGCCATCGCGTGTGCTGTCCGGGCTTGCCTGCGGAGTCCGCTCTTGCTTGCGCCGCCCACATCGCCGGTATTGGCGGGACGCCTCGCCCGTATCGCCGATGAGCTGCCGGATTGGGCGGTGCCGCCGCACAGCAGGCGCTGCGACGGTCTCATTCCGGGCTCTTTCCCGGCCTTCCGGGACGGCCTGGAGTTTCCGTCCCGGAAGTTCTTTTCCGGCACACATGTCAGGGGCGGGCCGCGATTTCCGTGGTCTCCGGCTAAAGCGACGACCGGTACGTCTCCAGTCGTTCGGCGAGTTCTTCGGGTTGGCTGAGAGCGAGAAGGTGCCCGCCGGGCATGTCGTCCACCGGGATGCCCAGCCGCTCCTGCACTACACGACGCTGGAAGTCGAGCGGGAAGAAACGGTCGTCTCGTCCCTGCAAGAAGACTGTCGGGGTGCTGGGCCACTCCTTGAGCGGCCACGGTTCTGCGAACGGCGTCGCCGATTGCGGGGGTTCCTCCTGGGAGAACGCTTCGGCCGTCACTTCCGGTGGAACGTCGTGGAAGAAGGCGTCCTTGGCGTCGAACCCGGCTGAAATGGCCCGCCCCTCCTGGGCGGCGTAGTCGGCCATGGCTTGGGCCTGGCCGGTGTTCGACCACCACTCACCGCCTGACTCGCCGGGCACCGGAACCATGGCGTTGAGCATGACGAGCAGGTCCACCGGCCTCCGGTCGCAGACGAGCGGCGCCGTGAGGCCGCCCATGGACTGCGCCACCAGGATGAGGTCCGACCGGTCGCCGATCGCCTCCATCACCGTGTCGGCATACGCCTGGAGACCGGCCGACTCGTCGCTGGCCGGAAGGTCAACGGCCACGACATCATGACCCCGCGCCCGTAGTTCAGGCACAAGCCTGTGCCAGTACCATGCCTGCCCCCCGGCTCCGGGGACGAGGACGTACGTCGCCATGGTCACCTTCCTATACGCGCATCGGAACGCCTGTGAGTTTCCCGAAACGTTCGCTCCTAATTTAGGAGTATTTCGTACGATACTAGTGTGATTGGTCGTAGGAAGTACGGCGACCCGTGCGGCATCGCGCGGGCGCTCGACGTCGTGGGGGAGCGGTGGGCGCTGCTGGTCGTCCGCGAACTGCTTTTCGGCCCGAAGAGGTTCGCCGCCCTTCACCGCGGCCTTGTCGGCATGAGTCCGAACGTCCTATCGCAGCGCCTGCGCGACCTCGAGGAAGCCGGAGTGGTCCGGCACCGGCAGCTCGGACCGCCGGTGAGCGCCCGCGTCTACGAACTGACCCCTCGCGGACGGGACCTCGAACCGGTCCTCCTCGCGCTCGCAACGTGGGGCTCCCACGGTCCGCTCGACCCCTCCTACACCGCCGAACTGAGCGTTGACGCGATGATGCTCGCGCTCAAGACGACATTCGACGACGCCGCAGCCCCGACCATGCGCGCCCGCCTGACCCTCCGCCTCGAAGACACCGTGTTCGTGGCCGAGATCGAGTCCGGCCGATTCCGCATTACCCGCACTGACACACCCCCGGACACGGACGCCACCCTGACCACCGCTGTCGCAACGTTCAGATCCCTGGTCTTCAGCGGCCGTCCACTGACGGAGGCCCTGAAGTCCGGCGACGTACAGCTAGAAGGCGACCAACCCCTGGCCGAGCGTTTCCTGGCCTGCTTCCCCAGCCCCACCCGGAGC
>NZ_SMKB01000369.1:0-4839 GCF_004348575.1 Actinomadura sp. 7K534 | reverse complement strand
GGGCAGGGGGCGCGGGTGCGGCGGGCGTAGGCGCGGGCGGCCACGGCCATCCCCGCACCCCACAGGACGTAGGCGGGGACGGCGGCCCAGAAGAACGCCTCGGGCAGGTCGAGGCCCCCTTCGGGCGGGAACGGGTCGCGGCCGTGGAGCCGCTCCCAGCACATCAGCAGCAGCATCAGCCCGAAGTAGACGGTCAGGCCGGCGGAGACCGCGGCGGCCGGCCACAGCACCAGCCGGCGCGGGACGCGGCGCCCGCCGAGGACGGGCAGCGGGCGCGGCCACGTCCGCCCGAAGGGGTGCACGAGCGCGAGCGGCAGCAGGGTCCCGCCGAGCACGAACCCGGCCTCGAACAGCAGCGCCGACGCGCCGCCCGACAGGGGCGACGCGCCGAACCCGACGGCGGCCTGCGCCGCGACGCGGGCGGCGCAGCCGGCGACGGCGAGGTAGGCGGCCCGGTACGCCCACGCGGGGGTGCGGCCGAGCGGGCCCGCCGCGGCGGCCGCGCACGCGGCGCGGCTGAGCGCGCCCAGCGGGTGGAAGGGGACGCCGAGGCCGGGCAGGACCGCGCCGATCACGTCGAGGAGCAGCATCGCGGCCGCGGCGGCCAGGGCCGCCGCGGCCGTCCACGCGGCGAGCCGCAGGACCCGACCGGTGCGGTGCCGCGCCGCCGGGTGCGCGAGGGCGAGCAGGACGGCCGTTGCGGCTCCGCACAGCGCGACGCCCCGCCAGCCGGTGAACACGACCAGGTCGGGCCCGGCGGGCGACATGTTCCGCGGCTGGTTCCCGGCCGCCCAGTAGGCGCGCAGGACGCCGTAGGCGAGCAGCCAGGCGGGCGCGGCCCACGGCACGACGCGGTCGAGGCCGCGGCCGCCGTCGGGGCCGGGGTGCGCGTTCCCGGGCGCGGCGGCCGGGCCGGTGAGCTGGGTGGTCATGGCCCGATCCTGCGGGCCGGCGGCGGGGCGGCGCCTCCCTGCGGCGGCCGATCCCGCTCCCCCACGCGGGGGAGCACCCGCCGCCCCGGACGGGCGCCGGGGACGGGGCGGCGGATAAATGGCTGGCGCGGGTCCGGGGGCGGCGAGTACAGTCGCGGGCGGAACCGGGAAGGGGAGGTGGAGACGTATGGCCGTCGCTGCGGTCGCCGCCGTGCGCGGCACTCGGCCCGTCCTCCTTCCCCGGGCCGCCGGCTGACCCGTCCCGCCTCACCGGCCGGACGCGGACGCGCCGGGGCCCCTTTTCACGCAAGGGTTCCAAGACATTGCCTTCCGCATCCGCGGGGTCGTCGCCGCTGGCCGCCTACGGCTGGGACGACGCCCTCGACAACGCGTTCACCTCCTACAGCGCGGCGGGGCTGATCCCCGCGCGCGTGGCCGCGGTCGACCGCGGCCTGTGCGACGTGGTCACCGGGCAGGGCCCTATGCGGGCCGTGACCGGCCCGGTCCCCGCCTCGCCCGCTGATCTGTCCGTCGATTCATCCGCTGATTCATCCGCTGATCTGTTCATCGATCCGCCCGCCGGTGCGCCGGGCGGGCCGCCGCTGGTGCCGTGCACGGGCGACTGGGCGGCGCTGCGACCCGGCGGCCCCGGCGGGCGGCCGGTGGTGGCGGCGCTGCTGCCGCGCCGGACCGCGATCGTGCGGTCGTCGGCGTCGCGGGACTCGCGCGGCCAGGTGCTGGCCGCCAACGTCGACACCGTCGCCATCACGGTGTCGCTGGACGCCCGCCTGGACCTCGGCCGCGTCGAGCGGCTGCTGGCCCTGGCGTTCGAGAGCGGCGCGCGGCCGGTGGTCGTGCTCACCAAGGCCGACCGCGTGCCCGGCACCGCCGGCGCCGAGGCGCGGGTCGCCGAGGCCGCGCCGGGCGTGGACGTGGTCGCGTGCAGCGCCGCGTCCGGCGACGGCGTCGGCGCCGTCCGCGCCGCCCTGCACGGGACGGTGGTCCTGGTCGGGCCGTCGGGGTCGGGCAAGTCCACCCTCGGCAACGCGCTGCTCGGCCGGGACGCGCTGGCCACCGGCGCGGTCCGGGCGAGCGACGGCAAGGGCCGCCACACCACCGTCCGGCGCGAGCTGCTGCCGCTGCCGGGCGGCGGCGTCCTGATCGACACGCCGGGCCTGCGCGGCGTGGGCCTGTTCGAGGCGTCCGACGGCCTGGAACGCGCGTTCGCCGACATCGCCGAACTGGCCGCGGACTGCCGGTTCGGCGACTGCGCGCACCGCACCGAGCCGGGCTGCGCGGTCCTGGCCGCCGTCGAGGACGGGACGCTGCCGCGGCGGCGCCTGGACAGCCACCGCAAGCTGCAGCGCGAGAACGACTGGATCGCCTCCCGCGCCGACGCCCGCCTGGACGCCGAGCGCCGCGCCCGGTCCAAGGAGATCTCCCGGTGGCAGCGGCGGATGTACCGGGAACGGGGGCGGGGCCGGTGACCTGGGTGACCAGACCGGAGGGCCCCGGCGACGCCGCGGCGGTCCGCGCCGTGGTCGCGGCGGCGTTCCCGACCGAGCAGGAGGCCCGCCTGGTCGACGCGCTGCGCCGGGACCCGGCCTGGGTGCCGGGCCTGGCGGCGGTCGCCGAGACGCCCGGCGGCGTGGTCGCCGGGTACGCGCTGCTCACCCGCTGCCGCGTGGGCGGGGCCGCCGCGCTGGCGCTGGCGCCGGTGGCCGTCCTGCCCGCCCGGCAGCGACGGGGAGCGGGCGGCGCCGCGGTCCGCGCGGCGCTGGCCGCGGCGGCCGCGCGCGCCGCCGGCGGGCGGGGCGAGCGGCTGGTGGTGGTGCTCGGGCATCCGGGGTACTACCCGCGGTTCGGGTTCGCGCCGGCGTCGTCGCTGGGGGTCGCCGCGCCGTTCGAGGTGCCGGATGAGGCGCTGATGGCGCTGGTGCTGGACGGGCCGGGCCCGGTCCCGTCCGGCACGATCGCCTACCCCGCCCCGTTCGGCGTGTAACAGCCGGCCGGGGACGGCGCCCGTCCGCCGGGACGCGCAGCCCGCGTCCCGGCGGACGGGAGAGCCGCCCTTTTGGGTATGGCGTACGCAACTAGGATGCCTGGGGAGAGCATCAGGAGGTCCGGTGACAGGCGGCGAGCACGTCAGCATCTGGTCGGTCCCGGAGCGGCCGGGCCGCGGCCCCCGCCCCGCCTACAGCCGCGTCCAGATCACCGAGGCGGCGATCCGCATCGCCGACGCCGACGGCCTGGAGGCCGCGTCGATGCGCCGGATCGCGGCCGACCTCGGCACCGCCGCGATGTCGCTGTACCGGTACGTCTCCTCCCGCGACGACCTGGTCGAGCTGATGGCCGACCACGTCCTGGCGGAGATGGACGTGCCGCCCCGCCCCAGCGGCGACTGGCGCGCGGACCTGACGCTGATCGCCGAGAGCACCCGCGCGATCTGGCTGCGGCACCCCTGGCTGGCGGGCCTGGACGGCACCCGCGCCATGCTCGGCCCCAACCGGCTGCGGCTGATGGAGTTCGCGATCGGCGCGCTGGACGTCGGCCCGCCCCTCGACGACGTGATCACGCTGATCGACATGCTGAACGGCTACGTCCAGCACGTCGTGCGCGGCGAGATCGCGGCGGCGGCCCGGGGCGGCGGGCAGGGCCGGACGCCGCCGGGGCCGTGGCGGACCCACGACGACCCGCACCTGGACCCCCACCTGCGGGACCTGCTGGCCACCGGCGACTTCCCCAGGTTCGAGCGGGTCGTGCGGGAGGCGCGGCTGCCGCGCATGTCCGGCGACGAGCAGTTCCGCCACGGGCTGGAACGCGTCCTGGACTGCATCGCCCGCGCCCTGCCCTGACCGGCGGGCCCTGACCGGCGGGCCCTCACCGGCGGGCCCTGACCTGGCCGTGACCGGCGGGCCGGGGTCTCCCCGGCAGGAATCGAACCTGCGGCTCCCGGCTTCGGAGGCCGGTGCTCTGTCCGCTGAGCTACGGGGAGCGGGGCCCCGCCCCCAGGGTGACGCGGGGGCGGAGCCGAAGACGCCGGCGGGAGTCGAACCCGCCCGCGGCGGCCGCGCGGACCGCCGCCCGGCTCCGGCGCCATGGACCGGTGCGGTGCCTGCCTGATCCAGACTGCCCCGCCCGCCCGCACCGCGGCAAAGGGTTTTCCGCCGCCCCGACCCGGTGCGCTCCGCTGCCCGACCCGGGGGCGGCCGCGGTTCCCGGTCCGGCGGGGGGACCCGTAGGCTCGGCCCCCGGGAGGGTTTCATGGGCCGCGATCCGGAGTACCTGGCGTTCATGCGCCGCCGCCTCGCCGAACCCGCGGCGCCGCCCGGCGGCGGTGTCGAGGATGCGCGCCGCGAACTCGCCGCCGACCTGGCCCGCTCCCCGCGCCCACCGGTGCACACCGTCGAGGACCTCGTCGTGGACGGCCCCGCCGGGCCGCTGCCCGCACGCCTGTACCGGCCCGGCTCCGGCGCACCCGCACCGGCGCTGGTGTTCTTCCACGGCGGCGGCTGGATCCTCGGCGACGTCGAGTCCTACGACCCCGTCGTCCGGGCGCTCGCGCTGGCCAGCGGCACCGCCTGGGTGTCGGTCGGCTACCGCCGGCCGCCCGAGGACCCCTACCCCGCCGCGGTCGACGACGCCGCAGCCGCGGTCCGCTGGACTGCCGGGCACGCCGCCGCCCTCGGCCTGGACCCCGCCCGGATCGGCGTCGCCGGCGACAGCGCCGGCGGCCAGATCGCCGCCGCCGCGGCCGCGCGGCTCCGCGGCCCCGGGCCCGCGCGCCCCGCGCTGCAGGTGCTGCTGTACCCGGCGCTCGACCTGCGCGCCGTCCCGCCGCGGCAACCCGACCCCGACGGCCTGCGGTTCCCGCCCTCCGGCGTCGACCGAGCCCTGCGCGCCTACC
>NZ_SMKB01000368.1:0-4898 GCF_004348575.1 Actinomadura sp. 7K534 | reverse complement strand
GGCACGGTCGGCGCGGCGGGCGGGGGCTGCAGCGTCACGTCGCGCGGCCCCGGCCCGGGCGGCGCGAACGCGGGCGGCTCAGGCGGCCGGGACACCGCTCCGTGCGCGACCTGGCGCAGCAGGCGCCCGGCCTCGCCGGGCCCCATTCGCTGTTCCGGGTCCTTGCGGAGGAGGCCCTGGAGCACCGGGGTGAGCGGCCCGGCGCGCTCGATCGGGTCCGGGTCGTCGGAGAGGACGGCGGCCATCACGCCCCACACGTCGGGCCGCTTGTACGGGGGGCGGCCCTCCACGGCCGCGTACAGGGTGGCGCCCAGGGACCACAGGTCCGACGCCGGGGTGGCCTTCTGGTGGCGCGCCTGCTCGGGCGCCAGGTACGCGGGCGACCCGACGATGGCCCCGGCCTGCGTGAGCGTCTCGTCGCCCGCCACGGTCGCGATGCCGAAGTCGGTGAGGACGGCGCGGCCGGGCGGCAGCAGCACGTTCCCCGGCTTCACGTCGCGGTGCACGACCCCGGCGGCGTGCGCGGCGCTGAGCGCGTCCAGGAGGTCGGCGCCGATCGCGGCGGCCCGGTCCGGCGGCAGTGGCCCCTCCCGCGCGATGACCTTGTCGAGGGAGTCGGCCCGGACGAGGCTCATCACGATCCAGGGCCGCCCGTCCTCCTCCACGACGTCGTGGACGGTCACGATCCCGGGGTGGTCGAGCCGCGCCGCGGACCTCGCCTCGCGGAACGTCCGCGCGTAGGTCCGCTCGACCTGCGCGTCGTCCAGGCCCTGCGGCAGGGACACCTCCTTGACCGCGACCTCCCGGCCGAGCGTGCGGTCGCGGGCCCGCCACACGGCCCCCATACCGCCGCGGCCGAGCACCTCCAGGAGTTCGTAGCGCCCCGCCACCATCTGGACCATGGGGCAAGACGATACCGACGCATCGCCCGGAGTTTCCGGCCTATTCGGGCTCTCCCTCGCGGCTGGCGAGCAGCCGCCGCAGCGAGTCCAGCCGGGCCCGGCTGGCGTGCCCGTCGTCCACCCAGCCGTCGAGACCGCAGTTCTCCTGGAGATGGTCGCAATGCGGTGGGCACCGCTCGGCGGCGCCCTTCGCCAAGTCCTCGAACGCGTTGATCACGTGCGCGGGGTCGACGTGCGCGAGCCCGAAGCTCCGCACGCCGGGGGTGTCGATGATCCAGCCGTCGCCGCCGGGCAGCTCCAGCGCGATCGCCGACGACGAGGTGTGCCGGCCGCGGCCGGTGACCGCGTTGACGTGGCTGACCGCCCGCTCGGCGTCCGGGACGAGCGCGTTCACCAGCGTCGACTTGCCGACGCCCGAGTGCCCGACGAGCACGCTCATGCGGCCGGACAGATGGCCGCGCAGCTCGTCCAGGCCGCCGTCCTCCGCACCGTCCTCCGCACCGTCCAGCCCGCCGTCCTCGCCGCGGCGCGTCACGATGTACGGGACGCCGAGCGGCGCGTACTCGGCGACCAGCGGCCCGGCGTCGGCGAGGTCGGCCTTGGTGAGGCAGAGCAGCGGGTCCATCCCGGCGTCGTAGGCGGCGACGAGCTGCCGGTCGATCATGCGGGGGCGGGGCTCGGGGTCGGCGAGCGCCGTCACGATCACGAGCTGGTCGGCGTTCGCGACGATGATCCGCTCGAACGGGTCGGTGTCGTCGGCGGTCCGGCGCAGCGACGACCGCCGCGGCTCGACGCGGACGATGCGGGCCAGGGTGTCGGGCTCGCCGGACACGTCGCCGACGAGGGCCACCCGGTCGCCCACGACGACGCCCTTGCGGCCCAGCTCGCGGGCGCGCATCGCGGTGACGCCGCGCTCGCCGGCGGTGCCCGGGTCCACCAGGCAGCGGTACCGGCCCCGGTCGACCGCGATCACGAACCCGGGGGAGGCGTCGTCGTGCGCGGGACGGCGGCGGGTGCGCGGACGCGACCCGCGGCGTCCGGGGCGGACCCGGACGTCGTCCTCGTCGTAGTCGTGCGTTCGTCTGGCCAGTGGTCCGTCCCTGCCGTCAGGCGGGCGCCAGCATCGACGCCCACGACTCCGTGAAGTTCGGAAGAGTTTTGCCCACGGTGCCCGGATTCTCCACCTCGATACCGGTAACGGCCAGTCCGAGGACGGCCGCCGCCATCACCATCCGGTGGTCGTCGTAGGTGCGGAAGACGCCGCCGCGCAGCGGCCGCGGCCGGATCTCCAGCCCGTCCGGCAGCTCGCGGACGTCGCCGCCGAGCCCGTTGATCTCGGTGACCAGGGCCGCGAGCCGGTCGGTCTCGTGGCCGCGCAGGTGCGCGACGCCCGTCAGCCGGGACGGGGAGTCCGCGAGCGCGGCGACGGCCGTGAGCACCGGCGTCAGCTCCCCGACCTCGTGCAGGTCGGCGTCCAGCCCGGAGTACGCGCCGGAGCCCCGCACGGTCAGCCCGTCCGGGCCGTGGGACACCTCGGCGCCCATCGCGGCGAGCAGCCCGCGCAGCGCGTCGCCCGGCTGCGTCGTCTCGGCCGGCCAGTCCCGCACGGTGACGCGCCCGCCGGTGACCAGCGCCGCCCCCAGGAACTGGGCCGCGTTCGACAGGTCCGGCTCGATCGCCCACTCGCCGCCGCGCAGCGGACCCGGCGCGACCCGCCACAGGTTCCGCTCCGTCTCGACCGCCGCGCCCGCCTGGCGCAGCATGTGCGCCGTCATCGCCAGATGCGGCGCGGACGGCACGGGCGGCCCCTCGTGCCTGACCTCGACGCCCTTCTCGAAGCGCGGCGCGGCCAGCAGCAGGCCCGACACGAGCTGCGACGACCCGGACGCGTCGATCACCACCTGCCCGCCGTTGACGGAGCCCGTCCCGTGCACGGTGAACGGCAGCGCGCCCCGCCCGCCGTCGTCGATGCGGGCGCCCAGGGCCCGCAGCGCGGTGATGATCGGGCCCATCGGCCGCTCCCGCGCCCGCGGGTCGCCGTCGATGGACACCTCGCCGGACGCGAGGGCCGCGACCGGCGGCAGGAACCGCATCACCGTCCCGGCGAGCCCCACGTCCGCGTGCGCGGGCCCGTGCAGCTCGCCCGGCCGGACCTCCCAGCCCGCGGCGTCCTCGGTGATCTCCGCGCCGAGCGCGCGGAGGGCATCGGCCATCAGCACCGTGTCGCGGCTGCGCAGCGGGCGCGTGATGCGCGCGGGCGCGTCGGCGAGCGCGGCGAGGACCAGCGCCCGGTTCGTCATCGACTTCGAACCGGGCAGCGACACGGTCGCGTCCACGGGGGCAGGGGCGACCGGGGCGAGCCAATGCGGAGTGGGCATGACCCAAGGTTATCGGCCCTGGAGAGGGGCGGCGGGCCGCTCAGCGTGGGGCGGAAAGGGGAGTCACAGGGGGATGGTCAGCAGGGTGCCGCCGCTGTCGAGCCGCACCTCGAACCGGGTGATCTCCTGCCGGGTGAGGCCCGTCCCGCCCTGCATCACCAGCGGGTTGGGCTGCTCCGGCACGCCGTAGCCCTTGTCCGGGACGCGCCAGCCGGCGACGACGCTGCGCTCGCCGGTCTCGGACACCGCCTCCAGGTGGCACCGCAGCGGCCCCTTGATGCCGCGCAGCTCCAGGCTGACCTGCGTGCCCCAGCCCTTGTCGACGAGCCCGACCGTGCCGGACGCGCCGGTGCGCGCGTCCGTCGCCTGGAACCGCTCGCCGGTGACGGCCACGGGCGGCGGCTGCTTCCCGGTCTCGCCGTCGTCGCCGAGCACCGTCCCGACGCCTATCCCGACGGCCAGCATCGCGGCCGCCGCCGCCCCGCCGACGGTGTAGGCCCCGCGCCGAAACCTGCGGTCCTCCCTCCGCCGGCGCCGCATCATGTCGATCACCGGTGCCGGAGGCCGGTGCGCTCCGGGGTCCGCCGCCGGGGCGGGCGCGGCGGCGGTGTCGCCGCCGAGCGCGGACAGGACGCTCGCCGTCCCCGACATCTCGGCCAGCTCAGCCTGGCACCTGCCGCACCCGTGCAGGTGGGCCTCGAAGGCCCGCCGGTCGCCCTCCTCGAGGAGGCCGAGCGCGTACGCGCCGACGTCGGTGTGCTCGACCGGCGAACTCATGAGGTCACCCCCCTCTCCTCCAAGGCGACGCGCAGGGCGCGCAGCGCGTAGTAGACGCGGGACTTGACCGTGCCCACCGGGATGCCGAGGTACTCGGCCGCCTGGTTCACCGTACGGTCGCGCAGCACCGTCTCCGTCAGCGCCTGCCGGTGTGCGGGGGAGAGCGACTCCAGCGCCTCCGCCACCACGACCTTGCGCAGCAGGCCTTCCATCTCGTCCGCCATCGGCAGGTTCTCCAGGGGGCCGTCGCCGACCTCGGGCGGCCGGACCTCGCGCTGCCGCCGATTGTCGATCACGATACGCCTGGAGACCGTGGCCAGCCACGGCATCAGCGAGGATGTGCGGTCGTCGAGGCGGTCGGCGCTGCGCCACGCCCGGATCATCGTCTCCTGCACGACGTCCTCGGCCCATTGGCGGTCCCCGCCGGTGAGCCTCAGGACGAACGAGAGGAGCGGCCGATGGTACTCGCGGTAGAGCTCAGCGACGATCTCGTCGTCGCGTGCGGCCCGGCCGGCCGGGGAGGCCGGCCGCGCCGCGCCGGGGCGGCGGAGCAGGCTCCGCAACCCGCCGGTCTGGCGACCGGTCGATCCGGGAACTGCCATGGCCGGGGCGTCTCCGTGGTGGGGGTCGTCTCATGGGGGTGAGGACGGTAGTCAACTGGCAGTACGGGACCGCCCCGGCTCTCGGTTCAACGGATTTGAGGCTCTTTTAAGGTTCTCTTCGGGAAGTCAGTGCTTGACGGCCTGCTTGACCCTGCCCGCCTGCGCCGCCGTCCCCGCCTTGACGGTCTTGCCGGCCTTCATGGCCTTGGCGGCCTGCGCGGCCGTCCCGGCCTTGACGG
>NZ_SMKB01000367.1:0-4995 GCF_004348575.1 Actinomadura sp. 7K534 | reverse complement strand
GCTCCCCACGTCCCCGCCGACCGCGCCCTGGAGCGAACGCCGGTGCCGGATGGCCTGGATCCCGAGGTGGACGATGTAGACCGCGCCGACGGTCTTCAGCGCGGTGAACAGGACCGCGGACCGCTCGACGAGCGAGCCGACGCCGACCGCGACGGCGACCGTCAGCACCAGCGCGGCCAGCACGCCGCCGACGACGCCGGCGAGGGCGGTGCGGCGGCCGTGCGCCAGCGCCCGCCCGACGACGAACAGCACGGACGGGCCGGGGATCACGATGATGGCGAACGCCATCGCGGAGAAGGCGAGCACTTGCTGCGTCGACACCATACCCGCACGGTATGCCGCGGGGCCCGGCCCGCCCCACTGGATTTCCGGACCCCGGCCATCTGTCCTGGTCCGGCCGGAACGGTGATCGTGACGCCGGTCACTTCGGCGAATAGGGTTCGATCTTGACGTCCTCCCCCGCCTGAAGGCAGGGGATTCCAACCCTTCGACCTACGTGAGGAGGACGAGTTGAGGTTCGCGGTGCACCGGCCCGGTGACCCGTGGCCCTTCCCGCGCTGCCACCGCATGCCCTGCGGCGGTTCGGATGTTGATGGCCGCGTTGACGTCGGCGTTGGCCTGGTGCCCGCAGGCCACGCACCGGAATACCGCTTGGCTCTTGCGGTTGTCCGGTGCGCGGTGCCCGCAGGCATGGCAGGTCTGCGAGGTGTAACGCGGATCGATCTTGACGACGCGGCCGGGCGCTTTGTGCTCCAGCCGGGCCACCAGCCGCCCCCACCCGCTGCGAAGGATGGCCCGGTTCAGCCCGGCCTTCTGCCGCACGTTCACACCCGGCGCTTCGACGGTGCCCTTGGCCGAGCGGGTCATGCCCCGCACGTTCAAATCCTCGACGGCGATGACGTCGAAGTCGCGCGCCAGAGCCGTGGTGGTCTTCTCCACCCAGTCGCGGCGCCGGTCGGCCTCCCTCGCCCTCAACCGGGCGACGGCGGCCTTGACCCGGGCGCGGCGGTTCGAACCCTTCTGCGCGCGGGCGAGCCTGCGCTGCAGCCGCCGCAGCCGCGCGGCCTCGGCCCGCGTGAGACCAGGAGCGTGCAGGAGCTCCCCGGTCGACAGCCCCACCGACACCGCCACACCCCGGTCCACACCCACCGCCTCCCCGTTGCCCGGCGCGGGGACCGGGTCGGGGACCTGGGCGAACGCGACGTGCCAGCGTCCGGCGCGGTCGCGGGTGATCCGGAACGACTTCACTGCGTCTGGGACGGGCCGCGACCAGCGCAACCGCACCCACCCCACCTTCGGGACCCGCACCTCACCGACCTTGCGGGACACCCGCCGCACATCCCATTGCCCGCCGCGCCGACCGACGATCCGGAATCCCTCGTGCCGTCCGGCTTTGCGCCATGTCGGCCGCCGGTGCGTCCCTTTGAAGAAGTTCGCCATGGCCTGCGCGAAATCGCGCAGGGCCTGCTGCTGCACCGTCTGCGAACCGGCCGCCAGCCACGGGTAGGCGGCACGGGCCTCGGTCAACTGGCGAGCCTGCGCGACATACCCCGGCGCGGCGCCCCGGCCCGGCCTCCACCAGCCGTGCTGCTCCACCGCCAGATTCCACACGAACCGGGCATGCCCGCAGTGCTCCAACAACCCCGCCTCCTGCGCGGGAGTCGGACACAACCGGTACCGGGACACGCCCGCACCATACCGACCGCCACCGACAAACCCCGGAGAGTCACCGTGCCGGACCGTTCCCCGTTCCCTCCCCGCCCTCAAGGACGGGGTCTCCACGCTGTAGGCAGCCGATGACCGCTCCGGCCCCCGCGGCGTCCGATCCCGTCGAGACCGAAGCCTCTCCCGGACCTCCCGCGGTCGCCTGGCGGCCGGTGCTGCTGATCGCCGGGGCGCTGGGCGTCGTGCTGCTCGCCGTCAGCGCCCGCTACGGCTACCACCGCGACGAGCTGTACTTCCGCGTCGCCGGGCGGCACCCGATGTGGGGCTACCCGGACCAGCCCCCGCTGGTGCCGCTGCTCGGCCGGGCGGTCACCGCTGTGTTCGGCGACTCGCTCGTCGCGCTGCGCGTCCCCTCCGCGCTCTTCTCCGCCGCCGGCGTGGTCGTCGCCGCGCTCACCGCCCGGGACATGGGCGGCGGGCGGCGGGCGCAGCTCCTCACCGCCGGCGCCTACGCCGTCTGCCCGTTCGTCGTCGCGGCCGGCCACCTGTTCTCCACCGCGACGCTCGACCTGCTGCTGTCGACGACGCTCGTGTGGCTGGCCGTCCGGTGGGTGCGGACCCGCGACCAGCGGCTGCTCCTCGCCGCCGGTGCCGTTGCCGCGCTGGCGCTGAATGTCAAGTACCTCGCGGCCTTCCTGCTGGCCGGGGTCGTCGCCGGGCTGCTGATCTCCGGGCCGCGGGAGTTCCTGCGGCGGCCGATGTTCGCCGCCGCCGTGCTCCTCGTCGCCGCCGCGGCCGCGCCAGGGCTGCTGTGGCAGGCCGATCACGGGTGGCCGCAGCTCGACATGGCGGACGCCATCGCCGGCAAGGGCGACTTCGGCGGCCGTCCGGGGCTCATCCCCTTCCAGATACTGCTGACCGGGGTCGTGCTGTCCTGGCTGTGGATCTACGGGCTGTGGCGGACGTACCGGTCGGACGACCTGCGGCCGTTCCGGTTCATCGGGCACGCGTACGTGCTGCTGACCGTGCTGTTCCTCGTCACGGCCGGGAAGCCGTACTACCTCAGCGGCCTGTGGGCGGCGCTGTTCGCCGCCGGGGCCGTGGAGATCGAGCGGAACGGCGCGCCGCGCGGCTGGGGCTGGGTGCCTACCGTCCCGATGTTCGCGGTCACCGCCGTCACGACCGCGCTGCTCACGCTGCCCGTCTACCCGGTGAAGTGGCTGGCCGACACCCCGCAGCCCGCCGTCAACGCGGACTCGGCGGAGACCGTCGGCTGGCCCCGGTTCGCCGAGCAGGTCGCGGACGCCTACCACTCGCTGCCCGCCGGTGAGCGCGCCGCCGCGACGATCGTCGTCAGCAACTACGGCGAGGCCGGGGCGCTCGACAAGTACGGGCCGGGCCTCGGGCTGCCCCGCGCGTACAGCGGGCACAACGGCTACTGGCACTTCGGGCGCCCCCGGGAGACCGGCGGCCCGGCGGTCGTCGTCGGGCCGGATACCACGGCGGGCGCGGCCTACCTGCGGCGGTTCTGGACGGACGTGCGGCCCGTCGGCCGCATCGACAACGGCGTCGGCCTCGACAACCAGGAGCAGGGCAAACCGGTCTGGATCTGCCGCGGGCAGCGCGCTCCTTGGGCGGAGCTGTGGCCGCGGCTGAAGACGCTGTCCTAGCCTTTCGGGGCCGGTCAGGGGGCGAGGACGTCCCAGGCTCCGCCGCGGCGGACCAGCAGGTCGTGGGTGAGGAGGCTCCCGGCGGGCACGTCCCAGGCGGGGTCACCGCCGTTGTCCCCGCGGTCCTCGGCCCAGACCTGCTGGACGGCCCAGCGGAGCTTGTCGACACCGTCCGGGTGGCCGGTGCCGGACGCGACGAACACGTCCCGCGCCGGGGCCGCCACGACGAGGTCGCCCTCCACGTCCTGCGCGAGCTTCTCCAGGAACCCCTCGTCCAGCAGCAGGCCCGACTCCAGGCTCCCCCGCCTCGCCGCCGTGCCCGCCCCGGCGAGGGACACCGTCACGGCGCGCACGTCCGGGTACCAGCTGAGGCTCAGCTCGGGACGCAGATCGCGCAGGTTGATCACCGCGAGGCGGCGCAGCTCGCCGGGCGGCACGCCCAGCTCGGCGCAGTGCCGGCGGGCCACGTGCTCGTAACGCCGGCCGGCCGGTGCCGCCTCGTCGGCGATCTCCAGCGCGTAGCTCACGTACAGGTCCGCGGCGAACGGGTCGCGGATCGGCTCCTCCTCCGGAGGCAGCGGGAACTCCAGCTGGATCTCGGCCGGCACCCGCGCCTTCATCAGCGGGACGATCAGCCTGGACCGCGGATCGGTCACGGGACGTTCCTCCTGGTGCCTGGTGCGGCCGGTGCCATCGAAGGGATCACCCTACCGCCGTACCGGGGCCGCCCGCCGGATCCGGCGCCCCGCCGGGAGGGACGACGGGCAGGCCGGGCGGCGCGCCGCGCTCGATGATCCGCCAGAGGGCGGCGGTGTCGAGATGCTCTTCCACGAGGTCGCCGAGCGTGTCGAGGGTCGCCTCCCGGAGGGCTGCGAACGACACGTCCGGGGCGGGTGTGAAATCGCGTCCGCTCCTGTGGGCCACATCACGCAGGAACGCGCGCCTGAATCCGTCGTTCTCCATTGCGCCGTGCCAGGTCGTCCCCCAGACGGCGCCTTTCCGGCACCCGTCGAGGAACGGTTCACCATCTGCGGTCACAACGCCATGGTGGATTTCGTACGCGTGGACGTCCTCCCCGTAGGCACGCCCTTCCGGCCGCCCGAGCACCTTTTCTTCCCCGAACACGACCCGCGCCGGAAGCAGGCCGAGACCTTCGACGCTCCCCGCCCCGGACTCAACGCGATCGACGATTTCCTCGGCGAGCATCTGGTAGCCGCCGCAGATGCCCAGCACCGGCCTTTCCTGTTCGGCCCGCCTTCTGATCTCGTCGGCCATTCCCCGCTCGCGCAGCCAGGCCAGATCGCTCACCGTGGCCCGCGTACCCGGCAGGACGACGAGATCTGCGTCGGTCAGATCCCCGACGCTGGCCGCATAGCGGACGACGACTCCGGGCTCGCAGGCCAGCGCGTCCAGATCCGTGAAATTCGAGATGCGCGGAAAACGCACCACGACGACCCGCAGCGTTTCCCTGCCCACCGGCCCCTTGGCGTCCGGCCGGGGCGCGTCCAATGCCAGGGTGTCCTCGGAATCCAGGACCCTTTTTCATCCGTCTGGGCGGACGCGGATCACAGCATGATCGCGATGGGGGCGTTCGGCGGATGACGTGAAGAAACCCCTGGTAGACGGGTTGATCACCACAACCACCGCGTCCGAACCAGGG
>NZ_SMKB01000366.1:0-4996 GCF_004348575.1 Actinomadura sp. 7K534 | reverse complement strand
GGCATAGGGTGACCTGGTGCGGTCGGGTGAGTTGCGGGAGATTCTGCGGGGGCGGGATTTTCGGCGGCTTTATGGCACGCGGCTCGCGTCGCAGTTGACCGACGGGGTCTTCCAGGTGGCGCTCGCGGGGTACGTGTTCTTCTCGCCCGAGCGGCAGACGACCGCGGCGAAGGCGGCTGCGGCGTTCGCGGTGACACTGCTGCCGTACTCGGCGCTCGGGCCGTTCGTCGGGGTGTTCATCGACCGGTGGCGGCGGCGGCAGATCCTCGTGTGGACGCCGGTGCTGCGGGCCGCGCTGGTGCTGCTCGTCGCGGCGCTGGTCGCGGCGGGGCAGGACGGGACCGCCTTCTTCCTCGGGGTCCTCGTCGTCCTGGGCGTGAACCGGTTCTTCCTCGCGTCGCTGTCGGCGGCGCTCCCCCATGTTGTCCGGCGCGACCAACTGGTGACGGCGAACGCCTTCTCCGTCACGTCCGGGACGGTCATCGCGTTCGTCGGGGCCGGGGTCGGTTACCTGCTGCGGCAGGTGTTCGGGGCGGGGGACGCCGGGACGGCGCTCATCCTGGTGGCGGCGGCCGGGCTGTTCCTGATGGCGGGCTCGATCGCGACGCTGCTTCCGAAACGGCTGCTCGGGCCGCACCCGGCCGAGGACCCCGTGTCAGGGCCCGCGCAGCCGGACGCGCCGCGGCTCGTCGAGGCGCTCCGCGTCGTCCTGGACGGCCTGGTCGACGGGGCGCGGCACCTCCGGCGGCGGCCGGCGGCGGCCCTGGCGCTCGGCGCGATCTCCTTCCACCGCTTCCTGTACGGCGTCGTCCTGATCATGACGCTGCTGCTGTGCCGGAACCACTTCGCCGATGACCCGGACGAAGGGCTGGAGACGTTCGCGCTGATGCTGGGCGTGTCCGGCGCCGGGTTCTTCGCCGCGGCGCTCGTCACGCCGGCGGTGGTGCGGCGCATCGGCAAGCGGGCGTGGGTGGCGGTGCTGTTCGCTGCGGCGGCGGTGAGCCTGCTGGCGCTGGGCATGCCGTTCGCCGAAGGTCCCTGGGCGGCGGCCGCCTTCGCGTTGGGCGTCGTGTCGCAGGGCGTGAAGCTGTGCGTCGACACGACGCTGCAGGAGGGGGTCGAGGACGCCTACCGGGGCAGGGTGTTCGCCGTCTACGACATGCTCTTCAACGCGGTCTTCGCCGGTGCCGCCGCGGCGGCCGCGACATGGCTGCCGGTGGACGGACGCGCCGGCGGCACCCTTCTCGCGGTGGTCGCCGCGTACGCCGTCGGCGCGGTCTTCTACTGGTCGGTCACCACGCGCAGGCCCGCGCGGGCACGCCGCTGACGCGTCCGCTCACAGGGATTCGGCGATGGCGTGCAGCGCGGCGGCGATGTGCAGGACCTCGTCCTCCGTGCAGACGTACGGCGGCATCGTGTAGACGAGCTTGCCGAACGGGCGGAGCCAGACGCCGTGCGCCATGGCGATCTCCTGCGCGGACGCGACGTCCACCGGCTCCCGCGCCTCCACGACCCCGATCGCGCCGAGGACGCGGACGTCGGCGACACCGGGGAAGTCCGCCGCGTCGTGCAGCTCGGCCGTGAGGATGGCCTCGATGGCGTCGACCTCGTCCCGCCAGTCGCGCGACAGCAGCAGGTCGATGGACGCGGACGCGACGGCGGCGGCCAGCGGGTTGGCCATGTAGGTCGGGCCGTGCATGAGGGCGCCGGCCTCCCCCGACGTGATGCCGTGGGCGACCCGGTCGGTGCACAGGGTGGCGGCCATGGTCAGGTAGCCGCCGGTCAGCGCCTTGCCGAGGCACATGATGTCGGGGACGACCTCGGCGTGGTCGCAGCCCCACAGCTCGCCCGTCCGGCCGAAACCGGTCGCGATCTCGTCGAGGACGAGCAGGACGCCGTGCTCGTCGGCGATGTCGCGGAGGTGGCGCAGGTACTCGGGCGCGTAGAAGCGCATCCCTCCCGCGCCCTGGACGATCGGCTCCACGATGATCCCGGCCAGCTCGCCCGCGTGCTCGGCGGCCAGCCGGGACACCTCGTCCAGGTACGCCTGCTCGGGGTCCGCCGAGTAGCCGAGCGGGGGAGCCGGCGCGAACACGTGCTCCGCCAGGACGTCCCGGAACAGGTGGTGCATCCCGTTGACCGGGTCGCAGACGGCCATGTCGCCGAACGTGTCGCCGTGGTAGCCGCCGCGGACGGTGAGCAGCCGGTGCCGCTCGGGACGCCCCTGCGAGCGCCAGTACTGCAGCGCCATCTTGATCGCGACCTCGACGGCCACGGACCCGGAGTCGGCGAAGAACACCTTCGTCAGCGGCTCCGGGGTGATCTCGACGAGCCGCTCGGCGAGCCGGACGGCGGGCGGGTGCGTGAGCCCGCCGAACATCACGTGCGCCATCTTGCCGAGCTGCCCGGTGACGGCCGCGTTCAGCTTCGGGTGGTTGTAGCCGTGCACGGCCGCCCACCACGACGACATCCCGTCGATCAGCTCGGTGCCGTCCGCCAGCGTCAGCCGCACCCCCGACGCGGAGACGACGGGAAGCGCGGGCGCCGGGGCGGGAATCGGCGCGTAGGGGTGCCAGATGTGCTCCCGGTCGAACTCCAGCATCCGCTCGGTCTCCCGCGGGCTCATCCGCCCGAGCTGCAGCGGGATCATTCCCCGGACCCCTCCGCCGGGACGATGCCCTCGGCGGCGGCCCAGCGGCGCAGCTCCTCCGCCGCGGCCTCCTTGCCGATCATGCCGCGGTCGAGGCGCAGGTCGAGCAGGAACCGGTACGCCCTGCCGACGAGCGGCCCCGGCTTGATCCCGAGGATCTCCTGGATCTCGTTCCCGTCGATCTCGGGACGGATCGCGGCCAGCTCCTCCTCCTGCTCCAGCCGCTCGATGCGCGCCTCGAGGTCGTCGTAGGTGCGCCGCAGCCGCTCCGCCTTGCGCCTGTTGCGCGTGGTGCAGTCGGCCCGGGTCAGCTTGTGCAGCCGGGACAGCAGCGGCCCGGCGTCGCGGACGTAGCGCCGGACGGCCGAGTCGGTCCACTCGCCGGTGCCGTAGCCGTGGAACCGCAGGTGCAGCTCCACCAGCCGGGACACGTCGGCGACGACGTCCTTGGGGTAGCGCAGCGCGGTCAGCCGCTTGCGGGTCATCTTCGCGCCGACGACCTCGTGGTGGTGGAACGAGACCCGTCCGCCCGGCTCGAACCGGCGGGTGCGCGGCTTGCCGATGTCGTGCAGGAGCGCCGCGAGCCGCAGGATGAGGTCGGGCCCCTCCTCTTCCTGCGCGATGGCCTGCTCCAAGACGATCAGCGAATGCTCGTAGACGTCCTTGTGCCGGTGGTGCTCGTCGATCTCCAGCCGCAGCTTCGGCAGCTCGGGCAGGACGTGCGCGGCGAGGCCGGTGTCCACGAGGAGCGCCAGCCCCTGCCGCGGGTACTCACCGCAGACGAGCTTCGACAGCTCGTCCCGGACCCGCTCGGCGGAGACGATCTCGATGCGGGCGGCCATGTCCGTCATCGCGCGGACGACGTCCGGCGCGACCGTGAAGCCGAGCTGCGAGGCGAACCGGGCGGCGCGCATCATCCGCAGCGGGTCGTCGCCGAAGGAGTCCTCGGGCCTGCCGGGCGTCCGCAGGACCTTGTCCCGCAGGTCGGTGAGCCCGCCGAACGGGTCGACGAACTCGTGCCCGGGCAGCCGCGCCGCCATGGCGTTGACCGCGAAGTCGCGCCGGCGCAGGTCCTCCACCAGCGACGTCCCGTACGACACGACGGGCTTGCGCGACTTCGGGTCGTAGGACTCGCTGCGGTAGGTGGTGATCTCCAGTTCGACGCCGTCCTTGCGGAGGCCGACGGTGCCGAACTCGATGCCGATCGTCCAGTGCGCGTCCGCCCAGCCGCGGATGATCTCCAGGGTGCGCTCGGGCGGGGCGTCGGTGGTGAGGTCGACGTCCTTGGTCGGACGGCGGAGCAGCGCGTCCCGGACGGGGCCGCCGACCAGGGCCAACTCGTGCCCGGCCGCCGCGAACCGGGCCCCGAGATCGTCGGCGACGGGCGCGATCCGGCGCAGCAGCTCGGCGATCGCGGTGCGCCGCGAGGACTCGGGTGTCACGTTCTGGTTGGGCACGGCCATCGAGCGTATTTCCTTGCGAGACGGGCTGACAAAGGACTTTCCGATGATCGGCGGGGCCCGCGCGCGAATCCTTGCGGGGCCGAAGAAGGACGGGACCCTTCACATGCCGCGATCCCCGGGTTACGTTCTGGACACCCCGATGACGCCATCGCGACCGCCGGTGAGCCCTCCGCACGACAACGGTAGCGGGACACAACAGGGCCACGGCCCGCCGCATGTGCGGCTGCGGCGCATCGCGAGTGATTTTGCACGACGTATGGCGAGGGTTAAACCGGACGTCTCGGGTATGTGGGGATATCCCTCGCAGAATGCGATCCAGGGGGACACAGGGAAACCAGGCACGGGGGTGAGCGGGGCGACCCCCGCGGGATGGAGCCGAAGATGAAGGACGCTCTGACCATCCACCGCGCGCTACTCGAATGGGAGGCCGTCCACGAGATCGTGCGACTGCCCTTCGCGCTCGCCCACGCCGACGAGCTCCCCAGAGCCCTCGGCCTGCCGCCCGAACGGTGCCTGGTGACGCGCGTCTACTCCTGCGACGACGCCTTCGGCGACCAGCGCTTCCTGACCGGCGTGATCGTCCCCGCGGGCGGCCGCCCCTCCACCGACGCGGTCCGCGCCACGGTCGGAGCGAAGACCGTCCGCCCGGCCCACGCGGACCTGGTCAACGCCGCGACCGAGTACGCGGCCAACCTGGTCTGCCCCCTCCTCCTCCCGGACGACATGCCCGTCTTCGTAGACCAACGCGTAATGGACGCCCTCCCACCCGACGACGTCGTCTACACGGCGACCGGCGAAGCCTCCACCGCCCTGGGCATCCGAGCCCGCACCCTCTACGCCCTGACCCACGCCAAACCAGCCGACCTGACCACCCCCAAAACCC
>NZ_SMKB01000365.1:0-5111 GCF_004348575.1 Actinomadura sp. 7K534 | reverse complement strand
CCCGAACCCCGTCGGCCCCGTCCGACAGCACCACCCCGAGGGAGCGACCGACATGCCGAAGGCCCCCACCGAACTCGCCGACGAGGTCCGCGAGCAGGTCAAGGACAAGAAGTCGTATCTTGGCGTCATCGACCGCCTGAACAAGGCGTCGGTGGAGAAGCACTGGGAGGCTTACGCCGACATCCCCTGGGACGACCCCGAGTTCCAGGTGGACAAGAACGACCCGCGCTGGGTGCTGCCGGCGTCCGACCGGCTCGGCGAGACCGCCTGGTACCAGGCGCAGCCGCCGGAGGTCCAGGCGCAGATCGGGCTGTGGCGCGTCGCCACCGCGATGAAGATCGGCCTGCAGTTCGAGAACCTGCTGAAGCGCGGCCTGCTCAACTACGCCTACCGCCTGCCCAACGGCCGGCCGGAGTTCCGGTACGTCTACCACGAGACGACCGAGGAATGTCACCACGGGATGATGTTCCAGGAGTTCGTGAACCGGACGAAGATGCCGATCCGCGGCATGCCGCGCTCGCTCAGCTTCATCGCGCAGGCGGCGCCGTGGATCCCGCTGGTCAGCACCGAGATGTTCTTCGTGTTCGTGCTCGGCGGCGAGGACCCGATCGACTTCGTCCAGCGCAAGCACCTCAAGGGCGGGCAGATCAAGCACCCCCTCGAGGAGACCATCATGCGGATCCACATCGCGGAGGAGGCCCGGCACATCTCCTTCGCCCGGCACTACCTCAGGCACCGGGTCCCGAACATGCATCCGATGCGCCGCCGGATCCTCGGCCTCGCGACGCCCATCGTCCTCGGCGTCATGGCGCGGATCATGCTGTCCCCGCCCGGGCCGATGGTGCGGCATTTCGACATCCCGAAGGACGTCGTCCGACAGGCCTACCAGAGCGAGACGGCACGGGGCGAGATCTCCGACTCGGTCGGCAAGATCCGTGACCTGATGGCCGAGCTCGGCGTGATCAGCCCGGTCGGCAAGCAGCTCTGGAAGGCGTTCGGCATCTGGGACGAGCCGAAGAAGCGCCGCTCCGTCGGAACGGCCAAGGCCGCCTGACCCCCGCCCGTCGCGCGACTCGCGGCCCCGCCTCGGGCGGGGCCGCGAACCCGTAGAATCCCCCCGCAATTAACGCTGAATACAATTATCGAGCGGAGCGCCCCAATGAGCATCGCGATCGTCACCGGAGGAGCGTCCGGCATCGGCCGGGCGATCGCCACGGCCCTGGTGGCGCGCGGCGACACCGTCGTCGTCACCGACATCAACGCCGAGGGCGCCGAGACGGTCGCCGACAAGCTCAACACGCTCGGCAAGGGCAAGGCCGCGTCCGCGCACCTCGACGTCGCGGACGCCGACGCCGTCGCCGACCTGTACAAGGGCGTGCGAGCCGACCACGGCCGCCTCGACCTGGTCTTCAACAACGCCGGCATCGCGATCGGCGGCCTGGCCGAGGAGCTGACCCTCGACCACTGGAACCGCGCGATCGACGTCAACCTCAAAGGCGTCGTGCACGGCGTCCACGCCGCCTACCCGATCATGCTGGAGCAGGGATCCGGGCACATCGTCAACACGGCCTCCCTCGCCGGTCTCGTCCCGATGCCGATCGGTATCCCCTACACCGCCACCAAGCACGCCGTCGTGGGCCTGTCCCTCGCCCTGCGCGCCGAGGCAGCCGGCCGCGGCGTCAAGGTCAGCGTCGTGTGCCCGAGCTTCGTGGACACCCCGCTGTTGCACAACGTCAACCCGGACCTGCCGGAGACCGCGCTGAGCGGCGACGCGACCGCCGACATCTCCAAGGCGTCCCCCCGCTTCTACACGGCCGAGAAACTGGCCCGCGACGTAATGCGCGGCCTCGCCAAGAACCAGGCCCTCATCGTCGCCCCCGCCAGCGGCCGCGTCGCATGGCGCGGCGTCCGCCTCAACCCGAGCGCCGCCGTCCGCATCGCCCAGGTGGCCGTGAACCGCATCCGCGCGGGCAAGTGACCAACTGCCCCGCAGGGGCCGCGGCGTTCACGAGCCGCAGGACGGGCGGCACCTGTGCACATGCGCGGGCTCGCACGTTCAGGCGAGCAGCCTGGAGAGCATCCGCAGCACGCCTCTTCACCCGGCCCCTGGACGCCGCGCGGCCCACATAGTGTGAAGACGTGGAACGCATCCTGGTCAGCTCGTGCCTGGCGGGCCGACGCGTCCGCTACGACGGCGCGGCCAAGCCCGTCGGAGCCGACCTCTTCGAACGCTGGCGCACGGAGGGGCGCCTCATCCCGTTCTGCCCGGAGGTGTCGGGCGGCCTGGCGGTCCCCCGCCCACCCGCCGAGATCGTCGGCGGCGACGGGCACGCCGTCCTGGACGGGACCGCCCATGTCCGCACCGACGCGGGCGAGGACGTCACCACCGAGTTCCTGCGCGGTGCCCGCCTGGCTCTCGACACCGCCCGACGCTCCGGCGCCCGGATCGCCCTCCTCAAGGAAGGCAGCCCATCCTGCGGCAGCGACCGCATCTACGACGGCACCTTTACGGGCACGCCCATGTCCGGGGACGGCGTGACGACGGCCCTCCTGGAACGAGCAGGCATCCGGGTCTTCAGCGAGAACGACTTGGACGCCGTCGACGCCCTGCTGCAAACGCTCGAAGCAACGGGGTCCTGACCGAGTGGCCCAGCGCTGCACCGATACTTTCCATGGACATAGTTTCCAAGTAGAGTATCGATTATGACTTCGGACGACACCGCCACGGGACGGTTGCTGTGGCAGGTCACGACCCGCTGGCGGGCCGCGGTCGACCGTGCCGTCGCACCCCTCGGCCTGACACATGCCCAGTACACGCTGCTCGGCTCCCTGTACGGCCTGTCCCGGTCCGGCACGCGGCCCAGCCAGCGCGAACTCGCCGACTTCGCCGGCCTCGAACCGATCTACGTCTCCAAACTGGTCCGCGCACTCGAAGGCGCCGGCCTGGTCGTCCGCACCGAACACCCCGCCGACCCGCGGGCACTACAGCTCACCCTCACCGACAAGGGCACGGCGGTCATCCGCGAGGCCGTGACCGTCGTCCATGCCCTCCAAGAGGAACTCACCGCACCGATCGGCGGCATCTCCGGCCCGCGAAACCGCGACCTCATCCGCACGCTGCAAGACCTGCTCCACCCATCCGAAGGGAGCGAGAACATGACCGAGACCCGAGTGCTCACCGGACAGGACATCTCCGAGGCGCACGGCGCCGTCCGCAAGCTGCACGAACAGATCCTCCACGGCAGCGGCACCACCTCGACCGAACAGATCACCCTCCGCGTCGTGGCCGTCCGCGGCCCGTGGCCCACCCGTACCGCACTCCGCGACTACCTGCGGGACCAACCCCAACTCGCACTCGACCAGCCCGCCGCGGACCGGCTACTCGACAACCTGGAAGGGCGAGGACTGATCACCAACGACACGCCCGTAACCCTGACAGCGCAAGGAGAGGATCTGCTCAACCGCCTGACGGCCACGGTGCAGAACACCGCCGCCCGCCTCTACGAGGGCCTCTCCCCCGACGACCTGGCCGTGGCCCAGCGCGTCCTGACCAAGGTCACCGAACGAGCCGACGACCTCCGCCAGCAACTCTGACCGCCCAGAACCCGGAAGGACGGCACCAGCCGACATCCTCGCCCGGCGGCATCATCCACGCTCTCAGCCAGGAATCAAAGACCACTGCCACGAAGCCGCCAGAAGCGGGTTGAAGGCATCGGCGACACCCTCGGCCGCGTCCTGGACCTGGCCCACTCGACCGACGCCACCCCGCTGCGAGCCACGGAGCCGACCGCCGAACATCGGCTCGCATCCGCCGCCCCACATGTCCCGGTCGCCTGACGACCGGGCCCCGTACTCCGGTACGCAATAGCGGCTGTCTGCCGTGCCTCCGATGTGGATGCGGCCGCCAGGCTACGAACCGCGGCCCATCCGAGGGTCGATCCGCCCGCCTTGGCCGCCCTCAGCCCTCGCGTGTACGACCACCGCACCGACGACCCGCGTGGCCCGTCGTCGACCAGGAGATGGACGTACTCGCTGAAGCCTTCTCAACGAAATGAGTCGCGTTAGCCCATCTCAAGGGAAGGACCGAGGCCGCGTGCGCGCTACTCGGCTCTACTGCGGATGCCTGCAAGGAGGCGCCGCATGGCGACTGCATGGCCGCCCGTACCGATGACGAACCGTCGGTAGAGGCCACCAGCCAGACCAGGGAAGGCGGCTCGGCTCTCGGCGCGTATCCGCGACCGATCCGAACCGAAGGGTTCGATGCGGAAGATCAGGGCGTAAGACGAAAAGTGATGGCGTCCCCGAAGGACCAGCTCGCGTCCCGGGATCGCGGCGACTACCCGGAAACCGGGAAACGTCGAGCCCTCGGCAATGGGGCGTGGCCCCGACACCATGGAGTCGGCGGCCCGAACGAGTCTCGCGTAGCCGGCCACCCCACGACGGGAGGAGGATCGGTCCAGCGTTTCAAGGAGGCTGCTCCAGACGGCGTCGCCCCCCGCAGCGACGACCGTCACGTGCTCGTCAATGAAGGGCAGTGTAGCGATCTGCATCCAAGCCTCCCGCTGCCCTCCACGCACGGTGTAAGGGCTCAAGGCAAACGGTAGACGGCCCAGCGAGCGCAGCACGGTGCGCCCCCTGGCTTTCGCGCCCAGCCAGTCCCGCAGGCACGCCGGCACTGGAGACGACTCCTTCGAGGCTCACGAGTGTGCCTCGCCTCTGGGAGCTCGTGTCCACCACGTCATGCCGCAGTGCCGCCAGATATGGGATGAAACTGTCAGCCCCTTCTCCCTCCCTGGGTCGCGAAGGAACCATAACCCGCTGCGCATCGAGGTGAGCAGCTCCCAGACAACACGGGCACTCAGACCGTTCCGGCCCACTGAGGTTCCGATCATGGGGGGTTCTCGGCGAACAAGTTCCGGCGTCCATACTTGGCACAGAGATGAGGAAGGGCCCCGCCATAACGGCGAGGCCCTTCCCCCAATAAATGTCCGGCGGTGTCCTACTCTCCCACACAGTCTCCCATGCAGTACCATCGGCGCTGAAGAGCTTAACTTCCGGGTTCGGAATGGGACCGGGTGTTTCCCCTTCGCCAAAACCACCGAACGTCTCAA
>NZ_SMKB01000364.1:0-5166 GCF_004348575.1 Actinomadura sp. 7K534 | reverse complement strand
GCCCCGCTCCGGGGCCCGCCGCCCTTGCCGCGTCACCATCGCGCCCCCACCGTTCGCCGGTCCCTGGACGTCGCAGACATCGTAGGCCGGTTTCCTCCGGAGCTCACGGGTCGATTCCCCCCGTCACGGGGCGGGCCGTCGCTCCGGACGTCATCCGGAACTCGCTGAGGCCGGGGATGATCCCGAGCAGTTGCGGCCGGACGGTGATCTGCACGTCCACCGCCACCTCCTGCTCATCGGCGTCGCACCGCGACGCGGTGACCTGGTCGGGGTGGTCGGCGAGCAGGGCGCACGCCGCCGCACGCGCCCGCGCCGGGTCCAGGACGGGTTCGCCGGTGGCCCGCAGGGCGTCGGTGTCGATCTGGTTGGCGCCCGCGCGGGCGGCCTGCTCGGCCATGTCGGCGGCGCGCTGCCGCGCGTGGATGGCGAGCCCGCCGTCGACGAGGAGCCCGGCCAGGAGGAAGACGATGGGGGTGAACAGCACCGTGTACAGCGCGATCGTGCCCCGGTCCCGGCCGTCACCGCGGGGGACGCTTCGGGGGGCGCCGCTCGCCGGGCGCGCGGTCACGGCGCGTCCCCGGGGTCTTCGGCGCTTCCGGCGTCCGTCCCGCGGTAGGTGAAGGTGTCGACAGGGGCGATCGCGTGGCCCTGGAGGCGCTTGGTGCCGGGCAGGCCGATGAACGACAGGTCGCCGAGGTCGACGTCGCAGGTGATCGTCACGCCGACCCGGCCGCCCGGCCCCCAGGCGGAGACGTCGGTCGCCACCCTGGGCCCGCCGGAGCACCAGTCGGTGCCGGTGAGGCCGGCCGCGGCGGTGTCGGCGGCGAGGCGCTGCGCGGCCGGGGCGCTGCGGGCGATGGAGGCGGCGCGCACCGCGTCCCGCGCCGCGCCGTCCACCTGGCCCTTGGCGTCGACCATCCGCCCGGCGCCGGCGAGGAACAGCAGGAACGCCACGAAGAGCGGGGTGACCAGCACCATCTCCAGCGACATCGACCCGCGGTCCGGCGCCCTCACCGGCCGGCCCCCGGCTCGCACGCGAGACCGTCGCCGACGTCGGGGCGGAAGCACTCGATGGGCCCCTGGGACCGCTGCGAGACGTGGAACTTCATGAACGGGACGACGGTCACCGCCTCGCCGCTGACCTCCACCCAGCGCTGGTCGCCGGACTCCCCCGCGCGGACGCTGAGGCCGCTCAGCAGCTCCGGCCCGATCTCGCGGACGTCCCCGGCGGCCTTCGCGGTCGCCGCGTCCTGCCAGCCGCCGCCGACCGGCGCGGTCCGCGCGACGCGGGCGCCCGACTGCGCCGCCGCGAGCGCGACGTGCCGGGCGTGGAAGACCATGGTGAACTGCACGACGACCAGCATCAGCAGGATGAGGACCGGCGTGAGGAGCGCCCACTCCATCGAGGACGCGCCGGAGTCGGAGCCGGGGCCGGTCAGCCGGTGTTGATGGTGTTGGCCTTGTCGGTGACCTTCTTGGTGATGACCGCGCCGATCGTGATCGCGAGCAGCGCCAGGATCGCGGTGATGATCGCCCATTCGATCGCGGACGCGCCCCGGTCTCGCTCCTCGGCCGAGCGCAGCCGGGCCAGCCGGGCGCCGAGCACGGCGCGCA
The DNA here is from genome assembly GCF_004348575.1 of Actinomadura sp. 7K534. Taxonomy (NCBI): domain Bacteria; kingdom Bacillati; phylum Actinomycetota; class Actinomycetes; order Streptosporangiales; family Thermomonosporaceae; genus Actinomadura; species Actinomadura sp. 7K534. Next base: position 3,552 of record NZ_SMKB01000364.1, on the reverse strand, counting down.
GGTAGACGACGGCCGGATCGTGCAGCGGGTTGTGCGGGTTCATGGCGGTTCCTCCAGGGGGCCGTCTCGGCGGCGGGGTCGGGGATCATGAGGCGAGCACCCTCATCAGGGCCGGGTAGGCCAGGAAGATCAGGAATCCGGCGCACAGGAACAGCTGCGCGACGAGCATCGACTGGGAGCGCTCGCCCGCCTTGCCCTCCAGCTCGGACAGCTCCCGGCTGCGCATCGACGCGGCGCGGGCGGCGAGGGACTTGCGGACCTGCGCGCCGTCGTCGGCGACGAGGGCGAGCGCGCCGGCGAGGTCGCGCAGCTCGGCGATGTCGAGCTCCTCGCCGAGCCGGCCGAGCGACTGCCACGGCGTCTGCCCGGTGATGCGGGCGTTGGCCAGCGCGTCGCGGATCCGGTGCATCGCCCAGCCCTCGCCGACGTTCGAGGCGGTCAGCAGCGCCTCCGGCACGCCGCGCCCGCCGGCGAGGTTCATCGAGACGAGGTCGAGGAACGCGCCGACGACGTGGCGGAAGTCCTGCCGGCGGGCCTGCGCCTCCTGCCGGAGCTGCATGTCGGGGAAGAAGAAGAACACCGCGGCGAACAGGATGCAGATCCACACCGGCACGGCGACGGACGAGCCGAGCCCGAGCAGCGCGAAGTACGCGGCGATCAGCGGGATGAACAGCAGCGCGGCGGCGGGCAGCAGGAACTTCGTGGCGAGGAACGCCTCCAGCGACCGCCCGGTGATCGAGAGGTCGGCGCGCACCGAGCGCAGCTTCCAGCCGCGCGACTCGCAGAACCGCGCCAGCTCACGGCCGAGCCGGGCGCGCAGCACGCCGACCCGCTCCAGCGTCGGGGACGTGGTGCGTCCCGGCGTTCCCGCGCCGCCCGGCGGCCCGGTCTGCTGCTCCGCCAGGTCGCGGCGGCGGGCGGCGTCGAGCGCGGCCATCCGCGCGGCGAGGCCGGGCCGCGCCGGGAACAGCGCCCGGACCAGCAGGTACAGGCCGAGGCCGACGACGGCGCCGGCGATCATCGCGGCGTTCACGGGGCGGCACCCCCTCCCGCGTCCGTCGCGTGCCGGCCGCGCAGCGGCAGCTCCTGCGAGCCGCGGGTGCCGCCCCGGCCGGGGGCTCCCCCGCCGTCCTTCCAGCCCGCCACGGTGCTCGGCACCTCGCCGGGCACGCCGGGCTGGGCGGCCGGGCGCGGCTCGCTGAGGAACCGTCCGGGCAGCTCGTACTTCGACAGGCGGCGCAGCCACAGGAACGCCGCCCCGTACAGCGCGACGACGATGCACAGGACGAGCTGGCCGAGGAGGTCGTCGTACGGCTCGACGTAGGAGTGGTTGAACACGGCGAGGGCCAGCGCCGTCCCGACGGAGACGGCGACGACGATGCGTACGCTGCGCCGGGTGGACCGCCGGTCGGCCTCCACGCGGCGCCGCATGTCCAGCTCGGCGCGGGCGGAGTTCGCGAGGGCGCTCAGCATGTCGCGCAGGCCGGGGCCGCGGAGCTTGGCGTTCAGGATCAGCGCGGCGATCACCAGGTCGGCGGACGGGTCGTCGATGTCGTCGGCGAACCGGCGCAGCGCCTCCGGCATCGGGACGCGGGTGTGCAGCCGGTCGACCAGGTTGCGCAGCGGCTGCTGCAGCGCCGGGGCGGCGGCGCGCTGCGACGCCGGGATCGCCTGCTCCAGGCCGACGGCGCCCGCGATCGTGTCGCGGAGCGACTCCGTCCAGGCGGCGAGGGCCTCCAGCCGCGCCATGCCCCGGCGCTCCTCGGCGGCGCCGCCCACCAGGCCGTTCCAGGCGAGCACGAGCGCGGCGGTGCCGCCGGCGGCGATCGGCCAGCGCGTCACGATCAGCACGAGCACGCCCGCGACGGCGGCCACGGCGGTGCGGGTGGTGAACGTCCGGACCAGCTCCTCGCGGCTGCGCCCCCGGGCCGGCCGGGCCCGCGGCGGCAGCCCGCGCAGCGCGACGGCCAGCAGCAGGAGCCCGCCGCCCGCCGCGGCGCCCGCGAGGATCGCGAGGAGCACGTCCGGCGCGTACATCAGCGCCCTCCCGGGTGGACCGCCGTGCGCCCGCCGCTCACCAGGCACCTCCGGACGGGTCGTAGCCGTGGTCGGCGAGTTCGGCGGCGCACGCGATCGGGGCGTTCGGCACCGCGAACCCGCCGGGCCCGAGCGCGAACACCTCCGACGACAGGACGCGCCCGTCCACGCCGGTGACCTCCCGCACGCTGGAGACGTAGCGCCGCAGCCGCCCGCCGGAGGCGTAGTCGTTGCGCTTCTCGATGAACACGACGAAGTCGATCGCGCCGGCGATCAGCATGTGGGTCGCCTCGACCGGCAGCCGCTCCTCCGACTGGATCGCGTACGTCGCGATGCGGTTGAAGACCTCCACCGACGAGTTCGCGTGGATCGTGGACAGCGACCCGTCGTTGCCCTGCGTCATCGCGTTCAGCATCGTGACGATCTCGTCGCCGAGCACCTCGCCGACGATCACCCGGGACGGGTTCATCCGCAGCGACCGGCGGACCAGCTCCGCCATCGTGATCGCGCCCTGCCCCTCGGAGTTCGGGAGCCGCTGCTCGAACGCGACGCAGTTGGGGTGCAGCTCGGGGAAGGCGTCCAGGCCGAGTTCGAGGGCGCGCTCCACGGTGATGAGCCGCTCGTGCGGCGGGATCTCGTTGGCGACGGCGCGCAGCAGCGTCGTCTTCCCCGCGTTCGTCGCCCCCGCGATCATGATGTTCTTGCGGGCGCGCACGGCGGCGCCGAAGAACTGCCCGACCTCCTGCGTGAACGTGCCGTTCCCGACCAGGTCGGCCAGGAACACCTTGCCGAGCCGGGCCCGCCGGATCGACAGCGCCGGGCGGAGCGTCACGTCCATCACGGCCGACAGCCGGGACCCGTCGGGCAGCCGCAGGTCGAGCTGGGGGTTCGCGGTGTCGAACGGGCGGGACGACAGCCCGCTGTAGGCGGCGAGGATCTGGATCAGCTCGACCAGTTCCTCGTCGCTCTCGGCGACCGGCTCGCCCATGACCTCGCGCCCGTCGGCGTAGCCGATGAAGACGCGGTCGCAGCCGTTGATGTCGATGTTCTCGATCTCGGGGTCCTCCAGCAGCGGCTGGAGCCGGCCGACCCCGAACAGCGCGGCGTGCACGCCGGCGGCGAGCGCCTCCTCCTCTTCGGCATTCGGCGGGCGGCGCCCGGAGGTGATCTCGCCGCGGGCGAACTCCTCCAGCACCTGGCCGATGAGGGCGCGGGCGAACTGCCGCTCGTCCTCGCCGGACATCGGCGGCAGCCCGTTGGCGGCGTCCAGCCTGCGCTGCTGCGCCAGCCGGTCGCCGACCTCCTGGCGGAGGCGTTTGACGAGCCCGTGGTCCATCTAGCGCCTCCCCTCCTCGTGCCGTCCGCCCGCCGGCACCTGCCCCGGCGGCCGCTCGCTGGCCGGGACCTGCCCGTCCGCGGAGAGCCCCGCACCGGGCGGAGCCGGCGGCGGGACGACCATGGGCGGGGACGTCGCGCTCGGGGACGTCGCGCTCGGGGACGTCGCTGTCTCTTATA
>NZ_SMKB01000363.1:0-5183 GCF_004348575.1 Actinomadura sp. 7K534 | reverse complement strand
CCTTCCGCACCCGCCCACTACCCGACCCCATCCCCGGACGAGCAGCCGCAGTGCGCAGCGCATCACGCGAACGCTTCACGCCCCAGCGCACCGCACGCTCGATCCCCGAGGTCGCTTTGCGAGACCTGGACACCTCACCGCTCACACCCGCCGAAAGGCCCAATCGAGCAACCCCGGTCAGCGCGGATGCCCTACCGCCCGCAGAGGAAGAGCAGCGATGACCCGGCCTCGCACAACCCGCACCCGGCTACGCGGAACCCAGATCCGTGCGCCACGAGTCACCCCCGAGGTCGTCGCGGAACTGGCCTACCGGCTCACCAACCGCGATCGGAACCTGCTGACCCTGCTCTGGGAACACCGCGTCCTGACCACCGACCAGCTCACCCGACTGTTCTTCCGCACCCCAGAAAGAACCCGACAGCGCCTCAACCACCTGCACAACCACCACGCCCTACTCCGGTTCCGTCCCTGGGCACCCGTCGGCTCCAAGCCCTGGCACTGGGTCCTCGGCCCGGCCGGCGCGCATGTCCTGGCCGTCCAGCACGGCCAAAGCGTCGCCGAGTTCGGCTACCGGCAGGACACCGCCACCGCCATCGCCGTCTCACCCCGCCTCGCCCACCAGATCGGCGTGAACGAGTTCTTCATCTCCCTGCACGCTCACGCCCGGTGCCGAGGCGGCGCTGTGGAGCAGTGGTGGTCGGAACACCGGTGTGCAGCCTTGTGGGGTGACCTGGCCCGGCCGGACGCCTTCGGCCGCTGGGCCGAGCCCCGCGGCGACGGCACCGCGGCCACGCTGGACTTCTTCCTCGAGCACGACACCGGCACCGAAAAGCTCGCCCGGGTCACCGCCAAACTCGGGGGCTACGCCGACCTCGCTGAAGCCACCGGCACCACCACACCCGTCCTGTTCTGGCTGCCCTCACCCAAACGCGAGGCCAACCTGCGCCGCCTGCTCGGCACACCCGAGATCCCGGTCGCCACCGCCGTCCACACGCCCGCCAGCTCACCCGACGGGCCCGCCGGGCCGGTGTGGCAGCCCGCCGGCGCCACCGGCCCTCGCCGCCGCCTCGGCGATCTCGCGCGCCTGTGGGCAACCGTCCGCCGGCACGACGACGCTCAAGCGCCCGACTCGGCGGGCTCCTGATGCCGCTAGCTGTCGGAGCAGCCATCGGCGTCCTGGTCCTGATGGCCGTGCTCGTCGCGGTGATCGGCGCGGTCATGCCCGGCTCCGGAGAGCCCGTCTGCCAGCCTGAGCCCGGTAGCTCCACCGCCGATATCCCGCCTGCGTACCTGACGCTCTACCGAGCAGCTGGGGAACAGTACGGGATCGGGTGGCACGTCCTGGCGGCGGTCGGGAAGGTCGAGTCCGACCACGGGCGCGGGCCCGGCCCGGGTATCTCCTCGGGCCGCAACCATGCCGGAGCGGCCGGTCCCATGCAGTTCATGCCCGGCACCTGGGCCGCGTTCGGTGTCGACGGCGACCGGGACGGCCGCAGGGATGTCTATGACCCTGCCGATGCGATCCCGGCCGCCGCCCGCTACCTCAAGCACAGCGGCGCACCCCGCCGCCTCCGGACTGCACTGTTCCAGTACAACCACTCCGCCGCCTACGTGGACAAGGTCGTCCGACAAGCTCGCGCCTACGCCCAACGCACAACTGCTCAGCTCGGCGCCCCCCCAGCAGACTGCGCCAGCGCCTTCTCAACGGTGGCGCCCCCCGGCCACGCTGCCGCGAAGGCGATCGCGTTCGCCCGCGCGCAACTCGGCAAACCGTACCTCTGGGGCGCGACCGGACCGGGTGCGTTCGACTGTTCCGGCTTGACCTACGCAGCCTACCGCGCCGCCGGAATCAGCATCCCGCGCGTGTCCGGCGCGCAATGGCGGCACGGCCCCCGCGTCCCCACCGGACGCGAGCAGCCAGGCGACCTGGTGTTCTTCAACTCCGGTCCCGGCACCTCAACCAACAACCCCGGACACGTCGGCCTGGCCATCGGGGGCGGGAAGATGATCGCCGCACCACACACCGGCACCGTCGTCCAGATTCAGCCCTACCACCGCTCCACACTGCTCGGCTTCACCCGACCCACCGCACACCAGCGGGCAGAGGCACCGGCGAGCGGAGCCGACCGGTGACCAATCGACTGATCAAAGTGACAACAGCACTCGCGGTGGTGACGGTCGCTGCCGTGGCCGCACTCATCTCCTACGCGCACATGCTCGACCTGGTCCGCGCCCACGGTGAAACCGGCGCGACGGCGCGGCTGGTCCCGTTCACCGTGGACGGCCTGATCTGGGCGGCGTCCATGGTGATCCTGGACGCCAGCCGCCGCAACCGCCCCGTACCGGCGTTGGCCGGGTGGAGCCTGGCTGCGGGCATCTGCGCCACGGTGGGCGCCAACGTGGCGCACGGCGCCACACACGGGCCCATCGGCGCCCTCGTCAGCGCCTGGCCCGCCCTGGCCCTGGTCGGCTCGTTCGAGTTGCTGATGACCCTCACCCGCCGCGCGGCACCCCGCGGTGTGAGCGTGCCGGAACCGGAACGCACCAGTCTGGGACAGCCGGTACACCAAGGCTCCCAAGCTGAACAGACACCCGAGCAAGCGGTTCTGGCCGAGTACCGGGCGAGTTTGAACGGTCCAGGGCGTCCACTGTCCCAGCGCTTCCTGGCAGAAAAGCACGGCCTCGACCGCCGCAAGGTCAAGCAGATCATCGTCAGCAGCGAAGAGCAGGGCTCACCCTAACTCTCGACTTGGCCGCCGCTGCCGCCCATGCTTGTCTTGGCGGCAAGCGCCGCGTACGTGATGGTGCTCGCCGGTGGGCCGTTCTGGTATTTCTTCACAGACAGAGGCTTTCCGATGCTGGATGCTGCAGGTCAGCAGCCTGTTCGCGCCAACCCAGCCTGGACACTGCCGCACAAGGTAGGGATCTTCAGAGGTGGAAGCCTGGAGACCCTACCTTTCTGTGCCTTGAATTGGGCCTTCCCTCGCAATTGCGCGTTGACCTAGAGTCAGATCGTCCATCCTGTCTCCGAGGACTGACGTGGCCCGCTTCCACTCTGCTCGCCTGGGCTGCATGCTTCCGCGGGGCTGGGATTGTCAGGCTGGGTTGATCGCGAGGAGGCCCCTGTGTCCCCATTTGTCCCGTTAAGCGAGTGTTGGGTAGCCGGCTTTCCGTCCGGCACCTTGTGGTGACTGCCCGTGCTCGGGTCTCTTCTACCCGATGGCGGCGTCCCGGACTGGCTCATAGCGTTGAGCACGGTGATCGGCGGTCTCACCATGTTGGTGATCGCCTCTAGCCGGTTCGCGAAGGCAGTAATGCCTCAAAATTCCAAGGACCGGTTGAGTTTTTGGACGGATCTGCGGGCCAAACGGCTGGCCAGCAGGATCGATCGACGCAATCGTCGTGATCACCGGAGGCACTGCCGACGTTCAAGCTGCCTCGGCGGCCCAGGGAACATGACAGTGTCGCCGACGAACGATGGCAGCACAGCCGGTCAACCGACGCCGGAACAAGCACAATGACCAAACTCGAACCGGGTTCATTCATGGCCGAGCTCACCGCGGTGGAGCGAGACGATCTTGCCTCTCGCGGCCGAGAACGCAGCTACCAGCGCGGTGAGTTGCTCTGCCGGGAAGGCGAGGACTCGACTTCGGTCGCCGTTCTGCTGGAGGGCAGAGTCAAGGCATACTCCTTCGTCGAGCATGGAGGTGAGGTTTTACTTGCGGTTCGAGGACCGGGAGCATTGATCGGCGAAGTGGCCGCCATCGACGGACTGCCACACTCGGCGACTGTTGCCGCTCTCGAGCATGCCCAGGCGATCGTCCTCACCTCAGCTGCCTTTATGGATTTTCTGCAGGCCAATGGTCGAGTTTCGGTCGTGATCATGCGAACACTCTGTCGACTATGGCGAGAGGCTGACAGCCAACGAGTTGAATTGGGCAGGGTCGACGCGACAGGCCGTGTCGCTGCACGGCTAGTCGAGCTGGCCGAGCGCTTCGGCACCCCCTACGAGGATCCGACAGCAAAGACATCCGGTGGTATTCGGATCACGCTCAACCTCTCGCAGGAGGAACTCGCCGGCTGGGTAGGTGCGTCCAGAGAGGCAGTCAGTAAGACGCTCAGCTTGCTGCGCCGCCAGGGTTGGATTGAGACCGGGCGACGCCGACTGATTGTCTACGACCTAGAGGCATTGCGTGACCAAACCCACAACGAAAAGATGGGCATCTACCTGGCCGACACCTGACGAGGATCTCCGACCCTAGCAAGCGCCCGACAGGGCACTACGCAACGAGCCATACACCTCAACGCCAGCCCGCGCGGCGACCTGCTCGGCGGCGGCGTCGCCTTCGTCCAGGCCGACCAGCGTCTTCGCCTCGGCTTCGCAGTGCGACAAGTGGGCGTGGTCGTAGCGATCACAAACGTTGGACTCCATACGATTCACGCCGGTCTCCTGTTCCGCTTGGGTGTTCTCTAGACCAGGTGCGGCGGTCACCCCGTCCGGTGAGCGAATGGGGCGCCTGTCCCGCTGCCCGGTGCACCCCCGTGTGTGGGGCGCACCGGGCGGCGGGTGGTCAAGCGGTGCGTAGGGCGCGGACAGCGGCGGCGCCGATGGCGTCGGCGGCTGCGGCGGGGTCGGTCAGGGTGACCAGGTGGGCGCCTTTCATGGCTTTGGTGCGGCCGTTCATGGACAGCCACAGCGCGCCGCATCCGGTGGCGGTGAGTCGGTCGAGGCGTTTCTGGCCGTCTTCGCGCTGGTCGGGTTTGAAGATGCCGTCGGAGACGATGACCAGCAGGCGGGCGGCGCCGGGGCGGGTCAGTTCGGCGGCGGAGTCGAGGGCGTCGACGGCCTGGACGAAGTTCTCGGTGTTGTCTTGGGCGGCGAACGTGGTCACGGTGTTCGGGGTGTGTCCGGGGTGGACGATGGGGCGGACGCGGGCGCCGAAGATGACGGTTGCCGCTAGGGCGTCGGGGATGTGTCCGGCGGCGCGGGCGATGATCCAGGCGGCGGAGGCGACCGGGGCGGCCAGGGCGTTCATGGAGCCGGACACGTCGCAGGCGATGCCGATGCGCAGCGGCGGCGCGGGCACGTGGCGGCGGGTGGTGCGGGTGAACGGTTCGGCGGTCGGGACGGTTCCGGCGGCGCGTTGGGCGTCGGCGGCCAGTGCGCCGCGCATGGACAGCCG
>NZ_SMKB01000362.1:0-5228 GCF_004348575.1 Actinomadura sp. 7K534 | reverse complement strand
TGCCGTGTCGTCACGGCGGCCTGGTCGGCGAGAGTCATCGTCACTGCGCTGTTCGTCCTGTCTCGCCCTGCTTGGTATCAGAAGGACTCGTTCGTCCCTTGTGTCACAGCAGTCTGACAGAGAGGGGAGTCGGTCGGTGAGGATCGCGCTGTCTGAGCAGGAGTATGCGGTTTTGGCGGCTGCGGCGGCGGGCGAGGGGTTGGCGTTGGGGGCGTTTGCTGCGCAGGCGAGTTTGGCGGCGGCGCAGGGGCGAGTGGTTGCGGAGTACGCCGTGCTGCGGGAGGCGTTGGCGGCGGTGTTGTTCGCTGCAGGGCAGGTGCAGCGGGTCGGTGTGAATCTCAATCAGGCTGTTGCGGCGTTGAATTCCGGTGAGTTGGTCGAGCAGCTTCGGTGGTACGCCCAGGCGGCGGCGCGCAGCATTGACAGACTCGATGAGCTGGCTCAGGAGTTGCGGCATCGGCTCCCGTGACCGGTCGGCCGGGGGTCGTGGTTGATCGGGAAGATCCGTCGTGGAGAGCGTGTCCAGGGGCTGTTGCGCTACCTGTACGGTCCTGGCCGGCATGAGGAGCATCGCGATCCGCATGTGGTGACGGGTTTCCGGAGCGCGCCGGAGTTGGAGCCTGGGGTGCGGGCGGATGGGAGCCGGGATTTTCGGCGGTTGGACGCGCTGCTCACGCAGCCGTTGGCGCTGCTGGGGGAGCGGAACTATCGGCAACCGGTGTGGCATCTTCCGTTGCGGGCGGCGCCCGAGGACCCGGTCATGTCCGATCAGCAGTGGGCCCGGATCGCTCATGAGGTGATGGACCGGGTCGGGCTCGCTCCGGACGGGGACTTCGGCGCGGTCCGGTGGGTGGCGGTCCGGCATGCCGCCGACCATGTCCACATCGTGGCGACCTTGGCGCGCCAGGACGGCGGTCGGCCCGATGTGTGGAACGACGGCTACCGCGTCCGGGACGCTTGCCGCGCGGTCGAGCAGCGGTACGGGTTGCGGCGGACGGCTCCGGCGGACCGGACGGCGGCGCGGCGGCCGAGCCGGGGCGAGATCGAGAAAGCCGCCCGCCACGGCCGGCCGCTACCGTCCCGCACGCTTCTGCGGCGCACAGTCCAGACGGCGGCGGCCGGAGCGAGCAGCGAAGCGGAGTTCTTCCGGCGGCTGCGTGACGAGGGTGTCCTGATCCGCCGGCGTTTCAGCGAGCGGACGGCCGGCGAGATGACCGGCTACGCCGTCGCCCTCCCCGACGATCTGAACGGCGATGGACGTCCCGTTTGGTACGGCGGCGGAAAGCTCGCTGCCGACCTCACACTGCCCAAGCTTCGCCGCCGGTGGACGGGCGCGGACGGGTCCGTCCGCGCGTCGTCCCCGTTCCGACCGCTGGATGGACGGCATCTGTCCGAGCGGACGAGACGGGCCGTGCTGCGGACGGCCGTCCGCCGCGCGGCGGACGAGTCGGCGACGACCAACGAGTTCCTCGACCGGCTCCGGGGCGAGGAGCTTATGGTCAAGCTGCGCTACAGCCAGATCGTTGACGGGCAGATCACCGGCTACGCCGTCGCTTTCGCCCCTGAACACGATGGCGAAGCGCCCACGTGGTATCCCGGCAGCCGTCTCGCCGATGACCTGTCACTGTCCCGTCTCCGCCAGCGCTGGGCCACGCCTGCCGCGCACCGCGAGCCGACCGCCGACCACGATGAGCTGACGCCGGAGGAGCGCCAGGCGTTCTACGACGACGCATCCCGCGCCGCCGCCTTCGCCACCGCCGAGATCCGGCGGCACCTTGTCACCAACCCGCATGCCGCACAGGACGCCTGCTGGGCGGCCTCTGATGCCCTCCACGTCGCAGCCCGAGCCACCGGCAACCGTCACCTCCACCGCGCCGCCGATGCCTACGACCGCGCGGCCCGCGCCCCCCACGGCCGCATCCCCATTCCGACTCCGGCGGGCAACGCGCTGCGCACCACAGCCCGCCTGCTCGCGCTCACCGGCACAGCGAAGGACCGAACGGTGGTGTCGATGATGCTGCTCATCGCCGACTTCATCACCCTGCTCGACACCATCGCTCAGCTGCGCCACCTTCAGGGACGTCACGCCCAGGCCGACGCCGCTCGAAGGGCCGCCGCGCACACGCGACGAGCACGACCAGCAGGCCATGCCCCCGCACCCCCGCCGGCCGGCCCGAACGCACAAGCGCGCCTGGCCATGGCCGCCTTCCCGAATGCGTGGGCTCCGCTGCCGCAGAATGCACAGAGCAGAACAGCGCCATCGGCGCCCACGGGCCCAGTCCGCCCCAGTCGACGACGGCCGTGATCGAACGGCTCTCCATCGCGACGCTCGCCAGCCTCACCTCAAGGAGGGGCTGCTTCTCGCCGGTCGCTCATCCGGCCTCTCGGAGCTGGAGGATGGCGCGCTCGCAGGCTTCCGGGTCGGCGGTGTGGAGCAGGTCCAGAAATCCGTCCAGGTCGGACGCCGAGATCAGGACGCGCCCCGTCGCCCTCCAGATCCCTTCTCGATCCAGCGTGATCGACCATTCCGGGAAGAGGTGCTGCAGTAGCAGCAACGTGACTCGCATCGTCTCCTCACCGGAGCGTGGTCCCAGCGCTTTGTGCCTTCTATCTCGCATGGTCAGGGCAGCTTGGCCCAGACGACCTTGCTGCCTCCGGCGAGGCGTTTGACTCCCCACTCGTGCACGAGCTCCGCCATGAGCTGCAGGCCACGGCCGGAGGTGGCGGCGTCGTTCTGGGGCTGGACGGTGGGATGTCCCGTGCCGGTGTCCGATACCTCGATCACCGGTTGCCCGTCGTCCGGGTCAAGGTAGAGCCGGACGACGATCGGGCCTTCGCCGTGCCTGTAGGCGTTCGTGGTCAGCTCGCAGACCACGAGGCGGCCCGTGTAGTCGTCGGTGACTCCCCAGCCGGCGAACTGTTCGGCGAGGAACCGGCGCGCGAGGCGTGGTGCCTGATCGGTGGAATCGAGGACGATCGTCGGGACTTCAGGAGCTTGCGGTGCTGCGTACATCGGCACGACCTTCGCTGCCAGGACGGTTTTCGGTAACTCACCGCACAGACTGAACTCCGCCGCGTAGCGTTACCACCGAAGCGCCCCAGCACACACGTGGCGCTGACGATCGCTGGTAGGTGGGTTCCCCTCGCTCACGGTGGAGGCGAAGCAGTGGCCGCACGCAAACCGACATCGAAGACCGTCTCCTTCGGCGCAGAGGTCACGCGCCTCCGAGAAGAAGCAGGGCTCAACCGGACGGAACTCGCAGCACGGGCAGCAGTCACCCGCAGCTACATCTCGCAGGTCGAGTCCGGACGCACCAAGTGCCGCAGGGACTTCGCCGAACGACTGGACAAGGCGCTGGACTCGGGTACCGCCCTGGTCGATGAATGGGACGAAGTCCTGCGTTCCAGCAGCTACCCGAAGTTCTTCGCAGACTTCCCGCGAGCCGAGGCATCCGCTGACTCGCTGCGCGCGTTCGAGACCAGGATTGTCTACGGGCTCCTCCAGACCGAGCCGTACGCGAGAGTGATCCTCGGCAACGATGAAGCCGTCCTCGACCGGCTGCGGCGTCAGAGCACCCTCACCAAGCCGAATGCCCCCACCGTGTTCGTTGTGCTGGACGAGTCCGTCCTTCTCCGCGAGGTCGGGTCGCCAGAGATCATGCGCGAGCAGTTGGAGCATCTGATCGAGATGTCACTGCGTGAGAACGTCACGATTCAGATCGCTCCGATCGGCTACCAGCGGGATGCCCGGGCCGCCTTCACCATCGCCACGCAACCCGACCGCAGCGAGGTGGCGTACATCGAGAGCAGTATCGGCGGCGAGACAACTGTGGAGCCGAAAGACCTCACGATCGTCAGCGAGATCTTCAGTAGGCTTCAGGCGGAGGCGCTTTCGCCGAAGGCGTCGGTCGAGCTGATGCGGAAGGTTGTGAAAGAGCGATGGACGTGACCTGGCGCAAGTCGTCGTGCAGCGGTGAGGCCGGGGACAACTGCGTCGAACTGGCCGACCTCGGCGAGGCCGTGGGCATCCGCGACAGCAAAGACCCGGCCGGCGCCAAGCTCACCCTGCGCCGCGACGAATTCGCGAGCCTCCTGGCGACTCTGAAGCGCTAACGCCCGGACATGACACCGAGGAAGCCCCGGCCCGCGAGGGACCGGGGCTTCTGTTGTTGGCCCTTTGTCGGCACACGCCGTAAGCAGGCCAGGGCTCAGGGTGCCGCGAGGCTTCGTTGCTGATCGACGCTTCAATGGGCGGCTCGGCGCTAGGGGCAGGGCCGGAAGTAGCACAGGAGAGGCGGCTGGGTTCCATGAAGGACCCCGGCTGCCGTGAGATGACCTCGCGGTGCTGATTGGCGGGGGCGGCCCGTGCCAGTGATCGAGAGGCTCGGGATCGATCGCAGGTCGCCGAGGGGTAGACGGACGGGCGGCGGGACGTGTGAACATCCGGTGGGCCGGAGCGGGCGGATGCCGGTCTTCCTGGTCCCGTGTGAACCGGGGGAGTGCCGCGAGGGGCGGCCGAGTTCACTAACGAACGGCTAACAAACGATCAAGAGGCCGGTCCTCCGAGTGGAGGAAACGGCCTCTGAGCTGGTGTTTCTGTGTCGGGACGGCGGGATTTGAACCCACGACCCCTTGACCCCCAGTCAAGTGCGCTGCCAAACTGCGCCACGTCCCGGTGCCCGTTGGAGCGGGCTTGATTACTGTAGCGCAGTCCGCGGGGTCGTGCGTACTGAGATGTGCGGGCGTCCTATGTGGTGTTCGATCGGGGCGCCGGGCGGGTTGTGGTGGAGCGGCGGCCGCGGCAGACGTTCCGGTCGGCGTCGCTGGTGAAGATCCTCATCGCGCTTGATCATTTGAGGGAGCGGCGGGTCTCTGCGCGGGACCGGGATCTGCTGGGGGTCATGCTGCGGTCGAGTGATGACGGGGCGGCGACCGAGTTCTGGCGGCGGGGCGGGCAGAAGGCGATCCTCGAGCGAATGGTGCCGAGGGTGGGGCTGCGGGAGACGGCGCCGCCGCCCGCGGGCAAGCCCGGGTTCTGGGGGTACACGGCGCTCAGTGCGCGGGACATGGTGCAGACGTACCGGTACCTGCTGGACGAGGCGCCGGAGGCGCACCGGGAGTTCGTGCTGGGGCAGTTGCGGAAGGCGACGCGGTGCGGGACGGACGGCTTCGACCAGACGTTCGGGATCCCGCGGGCGCTGAAGAGGCCGTGGGCCGTGAAGCAGGGG
>NZ_SMKB01000361.1:0-5284 GCF_004348575.1 Actinomadura sp. 7K534 | reverse complement strand
CACCCGCCCACTGCCCGCGTCACGGCGGCCCACGGCAACCCGCCTATACGAGGGCGTGACCGTACTCGTCCACGAGCGGCTTGAGGTCGGGCTCCCCGAAGAACGCGCGCATCGCCTCGAAGACCGCGACCTTCTCCTCCCCGTACCGGCGCACGTGAACGGCGTACAAGTCGGCGGACACGAACGTCGGCGGCCGCGTCTTGCTGTGGAACTTGTCGGCGTACATGACCAGCCGCTCCTCGCCGGTCTCGGCCACGTAGTCGCCGGGCGGCACCGGAAGCCCCTGCCGCGCGATGTCGTCACGCGTCAGCCCCATCCCGGTGTGGCGGGAGCAGAACCGGCAGATCTCCTCGGGGAACCCCTCGTCGCGCAGCACCTCGTGCCCCAGCACCCCGTGCCGCACGTACTGCCCCGGAACACGCTCCCCGTCGTCCAGCCGGTAGACCCCGATGTCATGGAGCAGGCATCCGGCCCGAACGAGCTCCGCATCGACGTCGAGCCCCGCGGTCTCGATGATCCGCTCGGCGATCCTCCACACGATCACGCAGTGCGTGTAGACGACCTCGAACGCCTCCGGGCTGGGCGCGTACCTCTCATGCAGCGCCCGGATCTCCGCTTCCCCTGGAATCCGCACGAACCGACCCTATGCCGGACCGGCGGTTAGGGACTGCCTCTGCGGCAACAACGTGCGGGACGGAGGAGAAGCCGACGACCAGAGGGGGCAGTGGTGAAGAGGGACCAGCAGGACGGCCCGGAGCCCGGCGCGAGCTCGGGCCTGGAGGAGCAGCCCCGGGAGCGGACCGTGCCGGGAAGCGAGAGCGCGGCCGAAGGCTACGAGAGCGACGCCGAGAGCGGCACCCGGGAAGGCGACCCCATCGCCGGGGTCGAGCACGAGCCGGACGAGCCGTGACGCCCGCGGACCGCCGCAGCCACCAGATCGTCGTTCTCCGGCGGAGACCGGGTCACTGGTCTGGACGGGGCAGACCACCGCGCACGCTCTGATCAGCAGACGGCCGGAGTTCGCCGCGTCGGTAGAGGCTGTACTGGGTTGCGAGGGTGTCGGTGTCGTAGGCGGGCCAGAGGGTGAGGGCGGCTGTGTCGCGGTCGATGACCAGGACGTGATCGGGGACCTCGGGCGGGGGTGTGCCGGGGCGGGCAACGAAGCCATGATCGAAGGATTCGATGCCCAGCGGAACGGGGCGGCCACCGGTGGTGCGGGTGTACCAGGCGTCGGCGCGGCGCCAGGCTTCCGGCCGGTCGACCGGGTGGGCCTGGAGCGCGTAGGCGGCCAAGACGTCGGAGATGGCGCGGACGGTCCGGCAGCGGCCGATACCGCAGGCCAGGCAGATGAGGCGGTCGTCGCGGTCGCGCCCGTAGCGGTGAGCGGATAGGACGGTGGTCAGTGCGGCGGAGGTCGCCAGGGTCAGCATCCGCGCGGTCCGCAGGAACGACAGGCTGTAGGGGTCGAGGGCGGCGGCGTTGTGTTCGGCGAGAGCGTCCAGCGCGGCGGGGTCGGTGCGCATCGCGGCGGTCATGGCGGAGTGGACTTGGGCGGCGGTCCACTCGCGCAGATCCCGGCCGCTCACGCCGCCGCCCCCCGCAGCGATGCGGCGGAGAAGAGCGCGGCAACGGTGCGGGACCGGTCGTTGCCGAACCAACCCCAACTGGAGGCCAGGAGCGAGACGGTGCGCAGCCCGCGTCCGGACTCGGCGTCCTCGGCCGCCTCGGCGACGGCGGGTTCGCTCGGGCCTCCCTCATCGCCGACGCAGATCGCGACGGCACCGTCCCAGCGGGTGATCTCTACGGTGAAGGTGCCGCCGGGCTGGCCGGACTTGGTGTGCCGCAGCGCGTTGACCACGAGCTCGTCCACGGCCAGGAGCACCTCGTCCAGCTCGGGGCAGCCGGCCAGGAGGGCGCTGGTGAACCGGCGGGCCGCACCCGCCTGGTCGAGGTCACCGGGAAAGGCGCGCCACCAGCGCTGCGCATCTGCCGGAGCGGGAAGGACGGGCGGGAGAGGTATCGGGTACGGCATGGGGTTTCCTCAACGCATGGTGGCCGGTTCGTCATCGTGCGTGTTCATCATCACGCCACCGCCCGGCCCGCACACGAGAAACCCCTCGTCAGGCCCGTGATCGGCACGCTCAAGAGATGAGTGTCGACCGGCGGCGCGACAGAAGTCCGAACGCCCACGAATTGAACGTTCACGCGGTGAGTCCCGACTCCTCAGGCTCGTAGCCGGCGGTCTCCGCACCTCGACCTGCCGCCGAATCTCATCGCCCGCGCACCGGGCGTACGTCCGGGTTACGGGCTCCGGCGCTGGTCTGGACACGGGCGCCTCCTGGAGGAGCCCCGAAACTCGCCCGTGCGAATTTCGGATGCGCGGTACACGCACAGCCCACAAATGAACGCCGAGCCGGAAAGGCGGCGGCCGTGGTCACCGGAGGTAAGCGCCGATTGCCCGGTCGGTGTGGCGCACCAGGCGTGGATCGAAGTGTCGATGAGCTGGTTCGTCCGTGAGTTCGGCCCGTGGCCGTCCACTCGGGGAATCGTCCTGCTGGAACCGGAAGCGAAAGCGGGGCGCCGCCGGTTCACCGGGACGCCGGCGCAGATCGACAGCGCGGTAGGGGTGGTGTGCGAGCTGATGGAAATCGACCGGTCCGCGCTCACCGTGGAACTGTTCGACCGAGCGGACGAGGAAGCGGCGGCGACCCGCGAGGGGCGTCGCGCCGTCGGCCACTACTACGTCAGAGACGGCCGGGCGGTTATCGGGCTCGACGTGACGGAGGCGTCCGACGCCGCCTATCTGATGGCCGTGGTCGCGCACGAGCTGTGCCACGTCCGGCTCTTGGCCGAGGGACGAATCGCCGCGGACCGCAAGGACCACGAGCGCCTCACCGACCTGCTCGCCGTCTTCTTCGGGTTCGGCGTCTTCACCACGAACGCGGCGCTGAGGTTCGGCGAGACCGGGCGCGGCTTCTCCGTCCAGCCCCTCGGGTACCCGGACGAGCGCACCCCCAACGACGGCTATTCGCGGCTGGGCAACCTCACGGAACGCGAGTTCGGCTACGCGATGGCCTGCTACGCGTGGCTGCGCCACGATCCCGAGCCCGACTGGGCGGGTGAACTCGATCCGGGCCCGCGCCTACCTGGGGCAGTGCCTCGCCTACCTCTCGCGCAACGCCCGGCCAGGCGAGTTCCCGACCCGCAAGACCGGCGCGGTGCCCGTTTCGGTCCGCGTGATCCCGAAGGCCGACCCCGTGCGGCTCAGCGGGCTGACCCTGATGTTCACGCCGACCAAGTGGCCACCGGACGCCCCCGGCCACCGGCCGTCGTGACGGCACCTCCGCGTCCCCGAGAGTTTTTTTTAGCGCCAGGGGTCGAGGGCGTGCTTGCCGCGGGTGGCGCCCGCTTCGAGATCCAACAGCACCCTCGGGCCGTCGGCCAGGGGGTGGATCTCAGGGGCGCCCGGCGGGAAGACACCGGCGGCGATGAGGGTTTCGAGCTCGGTGAGCAGGTCCCGATAGACGCCGGGGGCCGCGGCCGCCAACGCTCCGATGTGCAGGCCCTTGACCTGCACCGGGTGCGTGAAGACCAGATCGTGCGTGGTCAGGCCGGCATCACCGGAGGCGGCACCGAAGACGATCACCCGTCCGAGGAGTCGCTTGGCGACCGCCAGGCTGACCTGGAACGTGGCCTGCCCCACCGATTCCAGGACCACGTCCACGCCGCCGGTCAACCGGGTGATCTCCGCGGCCAGGTCGGGGCGTGCGCTGTCCAGGACCGCGTCGGCGCCGAGCGCCGTGACGGTGTCGTGCTTGGCCGCCGACGCCGTGCCGAGCACTCGCGCGCCGTAGTGACGGGCGAGGCGGACCGCGGCCTGGCCGACACCGCCTGCCGCGGCATGGACGAGCACCGTCTCGCCGGGCTCGACCTCGCCCAGCTTCAGCGCCGCCAGCGCGGTGGCCCAGTTCAGCACCAGGCCGAGGGCTTGCGCGTCCGTCCAGCCGGACGGGACGGGAAGCACCTGTGCGGCCGGCATGGTCATGTACTGCGCGAAGGCGCCGGGCCCGGTCCCGACCACGTGGCTGCCGAGAGGGAGGGGACCGGCGACGTCCTCCCCGACGGCCACGATCTCGCCGGCGGCCTCGAAGCCGGCCGGATACGGCGCCCGCGGCCCGCCTCCGTAGATTCCCCGGGTCTGCATGACGTCCGCGAAGTTGACGCCGGCGGCGCCGACGCGGATCAGATACTCGCCCGGACCTGGCGCGGGACGGCGGCGGCCGGCAGTGAGGTGCAGGTCCTTCGGGCCGGCGTGGGAGTGCTGGACCAGGGCCCGCATCGTGGGTTCGGCGGTGTGGTGCCGCTCGTTGGTCTCCATGCACGGGAACGTAGAAGCTTCACACACACGTCAAGGTCAAGCACGGTCATCGACCGGGGTGCCGCGCCTCCCGCAGGAAGGCATCGAGCGCCGACCGCTGCGCGCTGAGATCGGCGATGCGGGCCGCGAGCCGATCACGATAGCTCTCCACCTCGTGCACGAACTCCGTGCACAACACCCCCGGGTCGCGGGCGGCGCCATCCGTGAGATGGGGCAGCAATTCCTTGATCAGCCGCACGGGCAGCCCGGACGCCAGCAGCGAGCGGATGACCAGGACGCGGTCGATGGTCGACTGGCAGTAGTCGCGGTATCCGTTGCCGATCCGCCCGGGGACGATCAGGCCCTCGTCCTCGTAGTACCGCAGCGACCTGGCGCTCACACCGCTGACGCTGGACGCTTCGCCGATCCTCATACCTGACGGCAACGCCCGTGAGCTCCCCGGGCTTCCGAGCACCGGCAACCTCCTGTCCCCTCAGGCCACCGGCTTCCAGTCAGGACGACGTTTCCCCGGACGGCCACCCCCTACCCCGGGTAGCCCATACGCCCACCAAATATGACAAATGGGATGTCGCCGTATTCATTGAATCACGCGTGATCGAACCGCTGATGAGCCCGCATTCACTGCTCCAGGGAGCCGAAAAAGCGCCACAGCATCCCGGACACGCATTGGCCCGCATCCACATCGCAGGGTGCTCGATTTCCGTACGTGCAAAGTTCGGACGTGCGCGATTACATGGGGGCCGGTGTGGCCCTGGTGTCAGCCCCGCACGTCAAGGCGCACCCCGGCGAACCGTCCGCCCCCACTGCCCCGATGGACGGTCCGCCTCCCCCAGGGAAAGGGACGCGAGCGTGGGCGTTGAAGACACCACCAAGACCGACACACGCACGGAGACGTCCGACAAACCC
>NZ_SMKB01000360.1:0-5313 GCF_004348575.1 Actinomadura sp. 7K534 | reverse complement strand
GGCCGGCAGCGGGCCGGACGGCTCCCTGCTCTGTGCCGTTGGATGCGGTCCCGAAGGATGGGACGTCGAAGCGTGCGGCGCCGTGGGGTGGGACGGGGCCGACTTCTCGGTCCGCGGAGTGGGCTGCCCGCCGCCCGTGGCGAAGTCGTAGCCGCACGACTCGCAGAAGCGGTCGGTGCCGGGCGTCCCGCAGTCCGGGCAGGGCCGCGCGCCGCCCGGCGGGGCCTGCGCCCCGGTCGGGCCCGGGCCCGCGCCGGGCGCGGACGCGCCGCCGATGAGCGCGCCGCAGACGTCGCAGTAGTCCGCCGCGTGGGAGTCGTGTCCGCTGGGGCAGGTCGCCATGCTCAGCGCTCACCCGGCCGCGGCGTGGTCAGCGTCTCGTCCTTGCGCGTCCGGACGGTCTTGCTGGAACGCGTGTCGAGCGCCATCTCGTCGGCCTTCTCGACGTGGCGCTTCAGCCGGACGGTGCCGGTCGCGGGATCGACGACGTCCACGACCTTGCGCAGCATCGCGGTGATCGCGTCGTTGCCGGCCTCGTCGGCCAGCACCACGGCCCGGCCGAGGCGCGCGGTCGCGGTGTCGAAGTCGCCGTCCTTGCGGGCCTGGAGCCCCTCCTGGATGGCGACGGCGAGCTCGGCCTGCCCGGTGTAGTGCGCCACCCGCGGGTTGATCCGGGTGGACTGGGCCTCGTCGTCCGTCCACTGGGCGAGAACGTTCCCGGTGGCGAGGACCTGCGCCTCCTCACCCGGCGCGCCCGGCACGACGAGCTTCACCCACGCGGCGCGCAGCTCCTTGCCGATCTCGCCCGGCGGGACCTCCACGCAGATGTGGTAGTCGCGGCTCTCCGCGCCCCACGCGCCCAGCGGGTAGTCGCCGGCCTGCGGCGCCGACTCGACGCGCTTGCCGGTCAGGTCCTCCACGGACGGCATGACCTGCTTGACGAACCGGAGCCGCGCGGTCTGCGGCGTCCACACCCGCAGCGCCACGTCGGCGACGGACTTGCCCATGGCCGCCTCCGTCATCGCCTGGAAGTCGGCGACGAGGCCGGCGGGGTCGGCGACGATGTCGACGCTGCCGAGCAGTGCGGAGGAGATCTTGCGCAGCTCGGCGACCTCCCAGTCGGTGCCGACGCCGCGGCAGTCGCACACGAACCGGCCCCCGCAGCGGAACAGGACGGCGTCGAGCTCCTCGGGCGTCTCGTGCTGGTTCTTGCCGTCGGTCAGCAGGATCGCGTGCCGGATGCCGCCCTGGACGTCGTCGAACAGCTCGTCGGCGAGCCGCAGCCACGACCCGATCGCGGTGCCGCCGGAGGCCCGGAGCCCGCTCAGCGCCCGCTTGGCCTTGTCCTTGGTCTGCGGGGACGCCGTGACGAGGCCGCCGTGCCGCGGGTAGACCATCGACGCGGTGTTGGAACCGGAGATGACCGCGAACTCGACGCCGTCGCGCAGCGTGTCGATGGCGACCTGCGCCGCCGCGACCGCGGCGCGCAGCTTGGTATCGGGGTAGCTCATGGACCCCGAGGTGTCGATGATGATGACCTCGGACGCCCTGGTGCCGGCGGGGGCCGGCATGGCGCCGCCCTCGGCGCCCGCCTCGACGGACACGATGGCGTGCACCTCGCGGCCGCCCTCGGGCAGGTACTTGTTCTGGTCGATCTTGACGGTGAACTGCGGCTGCTCGCTCATCGGGGCTGCTCCGTGCTGTGCGGGATGCTCTCGTGGATGCTGCTGTGCGGGGAGCGTGGGGCCGGGATCGGGATGACCGCGACCGTGATGTTGTCGCGGCCGCCCGCGTCCAGGGCGTGCCGTACCAGCGTCCGCGCGACGCCGAGCGGGTCGGCCGCCGGGTCGTGGCCCGGATCGGGCACGGGACCGGGCGCGGGGTCGGTCGCGGTGCCGGCCGCCCCGTTCGCCGCGTCGGGGGCGGTCGCGGCGGCCGGCTCGTCCGGGCCGGGCGCGGCGGGGCCGGCGGCCAGCAGCGCCGCGAGGTCGCGGGCCGCCGGGAAGTAGTTCCACAGGCCGTCGCTGCAGACCAGCAGCGTGCCGGGGCCCGCCGGGCGGAACGTCGCCACGTGCGGGCTGACCTGCCCGGCGTCCGCGCCGAGCCACGCCGTGATGACGTGGGCGTTGGGGTGCTCCTCCGCCTCCGCCTCGGTCAGCGCGCCCTGGGCGATCATGAACGCGGCCCACGAGTCGTCCTCGGTGAGCCTGCGGGACGGGCCGAGCTCCGCCATGTCGCCGGTGCTGAGCTCCGCGGTCTCCGGGCCGGACTCGTCCGTGGCCGGTTTCCCGGCGCCGCCCTCGCCCGGGTCGTCCTCGCCGGGGTCGACGGCGCCGTCCGCGGACAGCCAGTAGGCGCGGCTGTCGCCGATCCAGCCGACGGTGACGGACCCCCCGCGCGTCACCGCGGACACGTACGTGCACGACGGCGCGTCGCCCGGCGACGTGGACAGCGCGGCGACCGCCGAGGCCGCCCGGAGCGCCGCGGTGCGGGTCGCGTCCTCGGAGTCCTCGCCGGCGTCGAGGAGCGCGACGAGCTCGGCGGCGCCGGTGTCCGCGGCCGTGCGGGAGGCGTCCTCGGGGCGTTGCGAAGAGCCGACGCCGTCGCACACCACGGCCGCGACCCCGGCGGCGTGGGCGGCGAGGGCGAGCGCGTCCTCGTTGCGGCTGTAGCGGCGGCCGCGGTCGCTGGCCCCGGCCGCGGCGACCGGGCCGGACCCGTTCCCGCCGCCGGGCGCGGGCAGCTCGACCTCGACGTGGTCGCGTTCGGCGGGCTGGCGCATCCCGCAGGTCTCGCAGTAGCCGTCGGCGTCGATCGGCGTCCCGCCGCACCCGCGGCACGGGTCCCCGGCGGGCGCCGGGGCCGCACCGGCTCCGCCCGGTGCGGCGGACTCGACCGGCTCGGGGGGCGGGGCGCCGGCCAGCCGGTGCCCGCACTCCTCGCAGAAGATCTCACCCGGATACACCGTCTCGCCGCAGGAGGGGCAGGACGGCTCCGCCGCCTTGGCCCCGTCCGGGTCGGAGTGGCCGGCCCCGTGGCCACCGGCGCCGTGCTGCTCTGCGCCGTGTTGGCCGCCCGTCACAGCAGCGTCCTCGGGCGCACGGCGTTGGCGGAGTCGACGAGCCGGCGGCACTCGTCCCGGTCGCGGGTGCGCCGCGCCAGCTCCCGGTACGTCTCCTCCAGCCGGCGGCGCAGCGGGGTCTCGGACAGCTGCGCGTCGAGCAGCCAGTCGAGCGCGGCCTCCAGGACCTCCGCGGCCAGCCGGTCGCGGCGTTCGGCGTCCAGGTCCAGCGCGGTGAGCCGCTCGCCCGCGGCGACCAGCTCCGGCGCCGTCAGCTCGGCGGGGCTGCGGCCGCGCACCGCCGTCGCGACCGCCGCCACCTGGGCGGCCACGTACCGGATGGAGACCTCCGGCACCGAGTTGAGCGCGGCGACCGCCGCGCCCCGGTCGCCCGCCGCCAGGTGCACGCGCGCGAGGCCGAACGCCGCGTTGATGTAGCTCTGGTCGGTGCGCCACACCATCTCGTACAGGCGGATCGCGTCGAGCGGGGCCCGCAGCTCGCGGCAGTAGGCGAGGGCCAGCTTGGGCGCCGCCTCGCCGGGCAGCAGCCCGTACAGCCGGTCGAACAGCGGCGCGGCCTCCTGGACGCGGCCCTGGGACAGGAGCGCGATCGCGCGGTACCAGTCGATCCGCCAGTCGCCGGGGCGCTCGGCGGCGAGCTCGTCGAGGATCTCGCCCGCCTCCTCGACCGCGCCCAGCTCGATCTTGACCCGGGCGTGCGCCAGCTTCACCTCGGGCGTGCGCTGCGGCGCCTTCGCCGCGGCCTCGGCGACCTGCGCGGGCTCCAGGGCGGTCAGCCCGGACACGAACGCGGCGGCGGGGTCGGAGCCGTCCACCAGCGGCACCGGCAGCGCCGCCGCGGCCACCGGCGGCGGGACGGGCGGCAGCGCGGACTCCGCCGTCCCGCCGTCCGCGATCCGCGCCGCGAACCGCTCCGGCCCGAACAGCCCGGACGGGGCGGGCCGCGGCACGCCGTCCTCCGCGGCGAGGACCTCGCGCAGCACGCCGGTGAGCTGCTCGGCCATCTCCGCCGCGTCCTGGAACCGCTCCGCGGGCACCTGGTGCGTGGCGCGGCGCAGGAACCGGTCGAAGGACTCGAACCGCTGGAGCAGCGGGATCTGCGAGCGCGGCGGCAGGAATTCGGCGAACGTCCGGGTGTAGCCCTTGAACGGGAAGCTCAGCACGGCCAGCGCGCGGCCGACCGTGTACAGGTCGGACGAGATGGAGGGGCCGGCCTCGGCGATCTCCGGGGCCTGGTAGCCGATCGTGCCGTAGATGGCGCCGTCCGGGTCGTCCAGGCGCCGCACGCCGCCGAGGTCGATGAGCCTGAGCTGCTCCTCGGACTGGATGACGTTGTCCGGCTTGAAGTCGCAGTAGACGAGGCCCTGCGCGTGCAGGTACTCGAACGCCCGCAGGACCTCCAGCCCGTAGGCGATGGCCTGCGCGAGCGGGAGGTGCTTCTCGCCGCGCGGCTGCGGCTGCTGGAGCAGGATGTCCTTGAGGGACTGCCCGCCCACGTACTCCATGACGATGTAGCCGTCGCCGTCGTGCTGGACGAAGTTGTAGATCTTGACGATGTTGGGGTGCTCGACCTCGGCGAGGTAGGCGCGCTCGGCCGCGGCGGCGGCCATCGCGTCGGCGTCGCCGCTGTCCAGCAGGCCCTTGAGCACCACCCACCGGTCGCTGACGTTGCGGTCCTTGGCCAGGTAGATCCAGCCGAGGCCGCCGTGGGCGAGGCAGCCCAGCACGCCGTACTGCCCGCCGACGAGGTCGCCGGGGCTGAGCTTGGGGGTGAAGGAGAAGCGGGTGCCGCACTTGGGGCAGAACCCCTCGGTGCGGCCCGGCCGGTCGCCGCGGCCCCGGCCGACCGGCTCGCCGCAGCTGCTGCAGAACCGCTTGCCCTCCGCGACCTGCGGGTCGCTCATCACCGCCGTGGACGGGTCCCGGTACGGGACGCGCGGCACCTCGACGAGGCCCGCGCCGAGCATGCCGCGGCGGCCGGACGACCGCGCGGACCCGGTGCGCGTGCTGCCCGTCCGCGTGCTGCCGGTGCCCCGGCTGCCCGACGTGCCCGTTCCCGACGTGCCCGTTCCGGGCGCCGGGCGCGACCGCGAGGTCAGGCTGGTGTGGGCGGGCGGTGAGCCGCACACGTCGCAGTAGCCGTCCATGATCTTCCCGGTGCAGCCGGGCTGGCGGCACGCGTCGTCGGGCACGGCGACCGGGGGGCGGGGCGCGGGCACGCTGGGCGCGGG